>CAJOFG010000027.1:11446-16974 GCA_905233965.1 uncultured Selenomonadaceae bacterium | reverse complement strand
GACCGAGCCGTTGACGAGCGAAACGAAAAATCCGGCGACCGCCGCGAAAAAAAATATCAAAAGTTTTATCATGGATTAAGTTTCCGGATTATCCCGATTGACTTTGCCCTTCGTAATATTTTTTGCAATGTCGATAAACAATCTGCCTTCGAGGTGATCCAATTCGTGCTGAATACACCGGGCGAGAAGTCCTTCCGCTTCCAACTCTTTTTCTTTGTGATATTTCGTCGTGAACTTCACCCGAACTTTTTCCGCACGTTCGACATCGCCGAAAAGGTTCGGGCAGGACAGGCAACCTTCCGAATCGACGACCGAACCTTCCCGATAAGTGATGACCGGATTTATCATGTCGTAACGCTTTTTCTCAACGTCAATGACGACGAGCCTGATGGGTATACCGACTTGCGGCGCGGCAATTCCGACACCTTCCGACGCGTACATCGTTTCAGCCATATCGTCAATCAATTTTTTGATTCGCTTGTCGATTTTTTTAATTTCTTCACAATGTTGTTTCAAAACCGGATCGCCGGCTTTTTTTATTTCGAGTAAGGCCATAAAAATAAAAATCTCCTTTGACTGTTTGAGAGTATAAAAAAATTTTGGTAAATCCCGCCGCTCACGGACGAGCGGCAGTTCGCGTAAGCAACGTGATGTTGCTTCAGCGAACGAGCTTTCTTTGGTTACTTTCTTTGTCGGCACAAAGAAAGTAACATTACATAAAAAATTTTAATTTTTTCAATGTTACGCCGTTTCCTTTGAATCGAGAGCCTCCAAAATATCTTCGCGACTGACCGCGTAGGAACCGGATTTTGAAATTACAATTCCGGCGGCAACATTCGTTATATACGCGCCGTCAACCGGTTTGAATCCTCCGGCAAGAGCCATCGCAAAAACTGCCGCAACCGTATCTGCCGCACCGGCACTGTCGAAAATTTCCCGGAGTTTCGTCGGAATGTGCGCCGTTTCATTTTCGGTGACCAACGTCATACCGTGAGCCGAACGCGTCGCCAAAACATTTTTGATTTTAAATTTCCGCATGATGTATCGTCCGGCGTGTTCGACCGCGTCGTCGTCATCTCCGTCTATCGGCGAAAGCAAAAGTTTGTTAATCTTTGAAATGTTCGGCGTGACATAATCGGCTTGCGCGTATTTAATCCACCGCGACCCGTAAGGCATGACGACGACCGGAACGCCGTGATGATGCGCCTCCTTTATCACGGACGCACAGAAATATTCCGTACAAACTCCCTTTTCGTAATCGGCAAGGACAATCGCATCGAGCCCGTCGCTCAAACGAAGTCGGACGTATTCCTCAAGCACGGCAAATTGTTCGTCGCTTTTCGGCGAGTTGTCCTCAAAGTCCATGCGGAACATTTGCCGGTGTCCGCTCATAATTCGGACTTTCGTCGTCGTCGGCGAATCGGTGACAATCAATCCGTCCCGGTTTATATTGTATTCGACAAGCTTGGAGGAAAGAGTCTCAAAATTATGATCGTCACCGACGAACCCGGCCAGATAAGTTTTGCAACCGAGCAGTGAAAGGTTGGTCGCAATGTTCGCCGCCGCTCCGAGAGTCGAACGACGTTTTACGATTTTGGCAACCGGTACCGGTGCATCGCTGGCAAATTTATGAACTTCGCCGTGATAATATTTGTCCATCATCACGTCGCCGGCGACAAGAATTTTGCACTTGCCGGCTCTTTCGTTGAAAAATTTTTTCCACCCGGATTTATTCATGAACTTTGCGCGGCGAAAAATTTATCCGCGCTTTCACGTCCTTTCTTAAAAAAAAATTTTATGTTTTTTTGATTATAACACAAACTTCCGGAAGTTGTCAGCCGAAAGGTAAACACAATTCCGGTTTTTGACATAAGATATTTGCTGTGCTAAAATTCTCCCCGTACTTTATCAAAAGATGGTGAGATTTTTGCATTTAATATCCGCTCTCGAAGACGTGGTAACAAAATATTTGCTTGATTTGGAAAGTTTGGTCGAAAGCTCCGTCCGGGAAGATGAATTTATTTACAATGCCTGCGCTCCGTTGGTGAACGGCGGAAAAAAATTGCGTCCGGTACTTTTCCTTTTGTGTGCAAACTCTCAAGGAGATTGTCCCCGCGAAAAAACTTTGCCGCTCGCCGCAGCACTCGAACTGATTCACACTGCAAGCTTGGTTCACGATGACATTTTGGACAACTCGAAAAAAAGACGCGGCATCGAAACGACAAATTCAAAGTACGGCGCACAAATTGCCGTCCTTGTCGGCGACTATCTTTTCGCTAAAGCTTTTCAACTCGTTTCAAACGGAAATTACGGAGCGGAAGTTTCCGGCGTTTTGTCCGCGCTGGTAAAAAATTTGTGTATCGGCGAAATTATGCAGGACAGAAATCTTTTCGTCGTGCCGGGCATGAGCGAATACTACGACAGAATAAATTTAAAGACGGCAATTTTTTTGTCAAGCTGTTGCAAACTCGGCGGGATTGTTGCCGGGCTGGACAAAAAAGATGTCGAAAGTTTTGCCGCTTACGGGAGCGGGCTTGGTCTTGCGTTTCAGATTATCGACGACCTTTTGGATTTTTTCGGCGACGAAAAAGTTACCGGCAAACCTTTGGGCGGCGACATGAAAAGCGGCGTTATAACTTTACCGGTTATTCGCGCCTTGCAAGTCAGCGACGAGTCGGACGTACTTCGCGAAATTGTCACGCGCCGGGAAGTCACCGACTCCGACATTGAGGACGCGATAGAAATTATTCGCGCCACCGATGCCGTCGAATATTGCAAAATGAGAGCGGACGGACACATTGACTCCGCAAGAATAAATTTGCCTTTCCCGATTAAAGATTCCGTCGGGCTGGCTTTGGAACAAATTGCGGATTTCGTCGTTGACAGAAGTTGGTAAAAAAAATTCGGGAGGTCTTGAAAATGTCATCGGATATGCCGGCGAACAACATAAACGAAACGGTTGCGATTTACAACAGCCCGAAAGAAAAAATGCGATCCCCTCAGGAAGTTTTGGCGCGGTACAATCAACTGCTTATGGCTTACCGGGAATTGTCATTTTCTTCCGGCGACGTGCGCCAACAAAAATTGATGACTTACACGGAGATAAAAGCGATCGGGTGGGTGCTCGGCAAACGCGAAAAAAATATTATCAAAGACATCGGCGACCACTCGAATAAAACACCGTTCGGAAATTTTTAAACGTCATGAAAAAAAATAGAGTCAAAACAAAAATTCCGGAAACTCCTCCGCAACCTTTCCCCGTGAAAAAATATACTGCGGCGGCGTTTCTTTTTTTTATACTTGCCGGACTTGTCGCGGCTTATCCCGGCTCCGACTTGCCACCGAGTTTTCACGAAGAAATTTTTTCTTCGCAGAGCATAAGTTACATAAAAGACGGCGCGGTAATTCCTCTGCCCGACGGCGATTATAATTTGTTCATGCCGGAGCAGGGAACTTTTGTAAACGGGGTCGCGCCGCTGATGATGATTGAAACCGGCGAAGGAATTTTTCCTCTGAACATTGCCGACGATTCACTTTTGCCGCGCTCCGGAAAAATGATTCCCTCCCGGATTTTGTTCGGATTCACTTCGCCGCACGCGTCGAACACTTTGCATTATGACGAAAAAAAAAGCGGCGATGCCGCCGCAGATTTTCAACGCAGAGCGTTTTATTATTTGCACGTGGAAAACGGATTCGGTCACGTCCAAAGAATTTACAAAGCTTGGCAATGAACATAACCGCGCTTAAAATTTTTCAATCAAATTCAATGACACACCGGTTAATCGGAACGCCTTCCGAACTGAATCGGTTTTCGTATTCGGTGCGGATATTTTCCGGCGGTTCGTTCGCGTGAAGGTCATTCGTCACGTCGCGAACTTTTAAACCGGCTTCCGCGAATTGCTCCAGCGAAAAATCGAACAGCCCGCGATTGTCCGTCTTGAAATGAATTTCACCGCCGGGTTTCAAAATTTTCCGGTACATTTCCAAAAATCGGACGTGCGTCAATCTGCGTTTGGCGTGTCTTTTTTTCGGCCAGGGATCGCAGAAATTTATATAAAGTCTGTCAATTTCATTTTCGCCAAAAAACTCGGTGATTCGGTTGATGTCCAAAACGACAAGCCGGACGTTGCCGAGATTTTTTTCTACAATTTTCCGGGCGGCTTTCAAAATTACTTCAGACTCAATGTCAATTCCCAAAAAATTTATTTCCGGATTTTTTTCCGCAGACTTGAGTATAAAATCGCCTTTGCCCGTTCCGAACTCCGCATAAAGTTTTCGCCCGGAATTTTCGCCGAACAAATTTTTTGCGTCAACATTTATTTCTTCGCCGAATTTGCACACCGTCACGAAGTCGGAAAAATTTTGCAACTTTTCGCCGGTGTGAGGTTTTCTCCGCAACCGCAAATTTTTTTCGCTCCTTTAACCTTCGATAATCGGATTCAAATTTTCTTCGCGCATGAACCGGGAAAGTTTTTTGATTCCGTTCATCATGTCGAAATATCTTTCTTTCGTCAGCGACTGCGACCCGTCGGAAAGAGCCTTCGCCGGATTTTGATGTACTTCCGTAATCAAGCCGTCCGCTCCCGCCGCGATCGCCGCAAAAGCCATCGGTTTTATCATTCGCCATTTTCCGGTGCCGTGACTCGGATCAACGATTATCGGCAGGTGCGAAAGATGTTTCACCGCCGCAACCGCGCTCAAGTCCAAAGTGTTGCGCGTGTAAGTTTCGTAAGTCCGGATTCCGCGCTCGCATAAAATTACGTCCGGGTTTCCTTCATTCATGATGTACTCCGCCGCGTTCAACCACTCTTCAATCGTCGCGGAAAGTCCGCGTTTCAACAAAACCGGTTTGCCGCATTTCCCTATTTCTTTCAGCAGACCGAAATTTTGCATATTCCGCGCTCCGATTTGAATCAAGTCGGCATATTCGGCGACCGGTTTTATTCCTTCAACCGTCGTAACTTCTGTTACGACTTTTAAGCCGGTTTTCTCTCGCGCTTCGGCAAGATATTTCAGACCTTCGACTTCCAGACCTTGAAAAGAGTACGGCGAAGTTCTCGGCTTGTAAGCACCGCCGCGCAAAAATTGTGCGCCGCCCTCCTTGACGATTTCAGCCGCCTCCAAAAGCAATTCGCGTGATTCGACGGCGCAAGGTCCCGCCATGACAACCGGATTTCCGTCGCCGATTTTTACTCCGGCAACGTCAACCACAGTTGACTGAGGATGAAATTCGCGGCTGGCAAGTTTGTAACTTTTGGAAATTGAAACGATGTTGTCAACTCCGGCAAGCGCACCGATCGCGACGGAGCCCAATTTCGTTTTGTCGCCGATAACGCCGACAATTTTTTGTTGCGCGCCCTCCATGATTTTTGCTTCAAGACCGACGTTTTCTATCGTTTTGATGACTTCGGAAATATTTTCGCGAGTCGCCTCAGGATTCATTATGATTACCATGTTTTAATTTCCTCCCTTTGAAAATTTCTTTATGTTTCGGTGACTTTCAAAACGGGGAAAGTTCCGAGATTTTT
>CAJOFG010000027.1:8454-11419 GCA_905233965.1 uncultured Selenomonadaceae bacterium | reverse complement strand
AATTTTTCTGTCGATATTGTTTTCCAAGTCGAAAAAGAAAATATATTCGCCCAACTCCGTCCGCGCCGGGCGAGATTCTATTCGCGTCATGTTGACCTTGCGCCGTGCAAATTCTTCCAGCACTTCGCACAAAGACCCGGCATGACTTCCGTCAATCCGGCAAATTATCAAAACTTTTTCGCCGGTGACATTCGCAGAATTTTTTTCGTCGCGCCGGCACACTTCAAAAAATCCGGTGCTGTTCGACGGATTGTCCTGAATTTCCTTCGCCAAAGTGACGAGGTGATTTAATTTTCCGGCGCGTTCGGTACAAATTGCCGCGTAACCTTCGCCCGGAGAAGTTCCCGAAACAATTTCAGCCGCCCTTGCCGTACTCGGTGCGGCGATAATTTCCGCGTCGGGAAAATTTTTTCGCAAATATTTTCTGCACTGCGAAACCGGTTGAGCGTGCGACACAATTTTTTTCACGTCGCCGAGCTTAACGCCGGCTTTTGCCATGAAATGATTGTGTACCGGCCAAATGAGTTCGCGAACGACGATTAACGATTCGCTCTGCGCCAAAGTGTCCAGCGTGATGTTTATCGAACCTTCCAAAGAATTTTCGACAGGCACGAATCCCGAATCAATTTTTCCTTCCTCAACGTCGTTTAAAATTTCAAATATGTCGGGATAAATTATGTGTTCCGTTTCTTCATGTAAAAAATTTTTCAGGTAAACCGCCGCCGCCTCAGAATGAGTTCCGCGCGGTCCGAGTATTCCGGTTCTCTTCAAAATATTTTTCTCCCGTCAAAAAAATTATTCGTCAAGATTTAAATTCATCAGTTCCGGGTACATATCGCCGATTGACTGCGACAGTTCTTCCTTGTTGAGTAAATCTATAACCGGCTTCATCGTTTTCAAAAATTCTTCTTCGTTCTGAAGGAGTGCGAGAATCGCCGCCGTATTCGACGCATCAGCCAGCGCGGTGTGAGCCGTTCCCTCAAAATTTCTGTCCATCGCTCCGATCGCGTGACGCAAACCCAAATTGTTGGAAAGTCCCAGCCGCTCGTCAAAATCTTTTTGAATGTCGCGCCACAACGATTCCATTCTCGGCACGTCGAAACCCGGAATTTTGTAAGCACATTCATGTTTGAGTTGCTTGATGTCGGACGGTCCCCAAGAATATAAATTCATGTCCCAAGTACCTATCCAATCCCAAAATTTTTGGAAGGACTCCGGAAAAGCCGGTTGATTTTCCAATTTGTCGTTCGTTATCCCGGTCAATTCGGTGATGTGCTTTTTGACGCTGCCGAACTCCGGGTGAACGTAGCACTGAAATTCGGAAATTTGTTTGTAATTCTCGTCCAATTTCACCGCGCCGATTTCTATCACTTCGTCAATCAAAAATTTTCTTATGTCCTTCATGCTGCGCGATATAGGATTCATTTCCAAGTCGATAACAATATGAAACATTTTTTCCCTCCGCTTTTTCATACACGCCGGAAATTTTACCCCATATCAAAAAATTCTTCAACATTTTTTGAAAATCCGGTCACGGCAAAAAAATTGCCCGACCGTTAATTTTTCGGGCAGTAAAATATTTTTTTACGAAAAATTTTGTTCGATAAATTTTTTCGCGGATTTTATCCCGTCAATCGCCGAACTCATAATCCCGCCGGCATATCCGGCACCTTCGCCGACCGGATAAAGTCCGGGCGTGTTTACCGACTGCCGGCTGTCTTTGTCGCGCAAAATTCTGACGGGCGCACTCGTTCCGGTTTCAACACCGGTTAAAGGAATATCCGGCGCGGCGAAATTTTTAATCTTGCCGTCGAAAAAAATCAATGCGTCTTTCAAAGTCGCAACGACTTCCGGCGGCAAACATTTTCCCAAGTCGGCAACTTTAAATCCGCGCGGATAAGTCGGCGTGACCGAAAAATTTTTCGACTCCGCACGCCCGGACAAAAAATCTCCGACGGTTTGAACAGGTGCGCAAAAATTTTTCCCGCCGAGTTCAAATGCCGTTCGCTCCATTTGTCGCTGAAAATTTATTCCGCTCAAAATGTCCGCGCCGAAATTTTTTCCGAAGTCCTCCGGCGTGACCGTGACGACAAGCGCACTGTTCGCCGTTCCGGAATTTCGCGCAAAATTGCTCATGCCGTTCGTAATCACTCCGCCGGATTCAAAAGCCGCCGCAACGACAGAGCCGCCCGGACACATACAAAAACTGTATGCGCCGCGCCCGCGTTTCACGTCTTTGAAAGTCAGCGTGTAATCCGCGACGGGCAATTTCGGATTCAAAAAATCTTTACCGTATTGCGCACGATTTATAAATTCCTGCGGGTGTTCGATTCGCAGACCGACGGCGAAAGATTTTTTCTCCAGCGCGACGGCGTGACTATTCAACATTTCGTAAGTGTCCCGCGCCGAGTGACCGATACCCAAAAAAATCGTGTCGGCAAAAATTTTTTCTTCGCCGTTCAAAATCAGTCCGGAAATTTTTTTGTCCGCGTCGAAAATAAAATCTGTGACTTGAGTCCGGAAAAAAATTTTCCCGCCGAGTTCCTCAATTTTCCGGCGAATATTTTTCACGACTTCCCGGAGTTTGTCCGTTCCGACGTGCGGCTTTTGCAGATACAAAATTTCGGGCGGCGCACCGGCCTCGACGAAAATTTTCAGCACGGATTCAATCAGCGGGTCGTTCAATCGCGTCATCAATTTTCCGTCGGAAAAAGTTCCGGCTCCGCCTTCGCCGAATTGCACGTTGGAATTTTCATCAAGTTCCCCGCCGGCAAAAAATTTTTTCACCGCTTCGGTTCTGTCGTCGGCATTTTCTCCGCGCTCGTAAACAATCGGATTCAATCCGGCACTTGCCAAAGTCAGCGCGGCGAACATTCCGGCCGGTCCGAAACCGACGACGACAGGCGGCGCGGATTTAAATTTTTCCGGAAGTTTTGCGTGTCGAAAAAAATCCTCCGCGTGTTCG
>CAJOFG010000027.1:0-8449 GCA_905233965.1 uncultured Selenomonadaceae bacterium | reverse complement strand
TCACGAATAATTTTTATGTTCGCGTCGTGCGGAATGTTGAAATTCCCGGCAAGTTCGACTTCGACGACGAAATTAAATTTTATCCCGGCTCCTTTGTAACGTCTGGCATCTGTTGCAAGTCGAACGATACGGAGCGCGGAAATTTTTTTCGCGTCGATTTTCAACCGGGCGGCGACAAGTTCTTCCGGTGTCCTGTCGTCGTCAAGTTCGGCGGTGAGATTTGCAATTCTGATTTTCAAAAAATTGTTTCCTTTCATCTTAAAACGGCGGTGACTGAAACTTCCGAAACTTTCGATGTTACGCCTTGCGGAAGATTCAATTTGAATTTGCCGGAAAAATTTGTGATGTCTGCCGGCACGATTACGTTGTCGGTCTGCACGGATTCAATCGAGTTTACGATTTCTTCCGCGCCGGAAATTTCGACGGTGTTCGGACTTATCGTGACGCTTGCAATTTCTTTTCCGTCCGGCGGCGTGAGATTTGCGTTGACGGAAACGCTTTTCGTTTTCAACGCGCTTTTGATGATGACTTCCGCGCTTATCGACGAAGGAACGACGCGAACATTTTTAACCGTGCGCCCGTCTTTGTCAATCGCCGTCAGCGGAACATTTATTTCAAAGTCTTCGCTGTTTCCGTTCAGGTAAAGATAGCCGATGACTCTTTGCACTTCGTTTACCGAACCTTTCGGACCGACGACGGTAACGCGATTTTCGGATTTTTGTATATCCTCAATCATTGAGCCGGACGCGACGGAACCGTTGACAATTATTTCGGCATCGGTCGAGCGTTCGATAATCGGTTCGAGCTTAACCAAAATTGTATCGGGAAAAATTGATTGAACTTCCACGCCTTGAGGGAAAGAAGTTTCGATCGGCAATTCGTATTGACCTTCGTCGTGATTTTCCAAATTCGCGAAGAGTTGCAAAGAATTTTCGTTATTCTCCGCGAAAAAAGAATGTGCCGCACGAATTTTTACGCGAACTTTTTTTTCGTCGTAAATCGCCCGGTAACCTTGCGGCACGTTTATTACGGAAACGGGCAGATTGTACGAACCGGTTATCACGGGATTTTGTACGCCCATGACGAACAACCAGAGCGCGAACGAAACGGCAAGCGCAATGAATTTTTTCAATTTGTTTCTGCTTAAAATCCCGATAAGCCGTTCAAACATTTCAGGAAACTTCCCTTCAAAAAAATTTTTCGCCGTCAACTTTATCTTTTCTTCCCGCCCAATATTTTGGCAATCATTTTCAAAAATTCTCCTTCGGCGGAAGTTTTTACGAAAGCCGGCAACAAAATTTTTTTCAATTTCTCTGCGTTCAAATTTCTTCTCAATTTTCCGTTCTGCGCTACGGAAATTATTCCGGTCTCTTCGCTGACGACCAAAATTAAAGCGTCGCATTGTTCGGACAAACCTATTGCCGCCCGATGTCGCGTGCCGAATTCTTTCGACAAATCCCGCCGATAAGTCAGCGGAAGGACACAGCCGGCGGAAAGCAATCTTTTCCCGCGGATTATCGCGGCTCCGTCATGCAGCGGCGTGTTGACGATGAAAACGTTCAGCAAAAATTCCGTCGTTATCTTCGCGTCGATTTGTACGCCGGTCGAGCCGATGTCGTTCAACTGCATTTTTTGTTCGACGACGATTAACGCGCCGGTTTTTGTTTCGGAAAGTTTCATCAGCGCATCGATCAATTCTTCGGTGACGATTTTTGCTTCCTCTTCGTTCAATGTTCCGTGCGCGTGAAAAAAAAGTTCGCCTTCACCTATTCGTTCGAGTGCGCGTCGAAGTTCCGGCTGAAACAAAATCGGAATCGTGACGAACGACCACGCGACAATTCTTTCAAACATCCAAGACAGCAGGGACAAATCCAAAACCCGGCATATCGTGTAAAAGACCGACAGAATGAAAATTCCTTTAACGAGGGTAATTGCGCGTGTGCCTTCCAACATTCGGTAAGCTTTGTAAAAAATCATGGCGACGAGAATAATTTCCAAAACGTCTTCCAATCCCATCGTGGAAATCAATTCTCCGAACCTTGTACGGTGAAAATAATCCGTCAAAGTTTCAAAAGGCACGGCGACACCCCCTCTCACTTTTTGCAAGTCGGTCAAAAAAACCCGGACAAAAAATTTCTGTCCGGGAAAAATTTTTTTCGTCACTCATTATAGATTTTTTTGCAAACAATCGGAATTTATGGCAAGCGAAAAAATTTTTTTGACCGCACCGATATTTTTTTATCGGCAAGAAAATTAACCGTCGGATTCGAGCAATCCGTAAGCTCCGTCTTTGCGTTTGTAAACGACGCTGAAACCTTCCGTCTGTGCATCGCGGAAAACGAAGAAATTGTGATTGAGCAAATTCATTTGCATTATCGCTTCCTGAACGTCCATCGGTTTCACGACGAAACGCTTGACTTTGACGACCGGATATTCTTCCTCGTCCTCTTGTTCGGAACGCGCCGGAATATTGTCGAACAGTTCGGATTTGAACCCGCCGCCGCGAAAACGACGTTCAAGTTTCGTTTTTTGTTTGCGGATTTGCCGCTCAAGTTTTTCAACGACCAAGTCGATTGACGTATACATATCCGAAGTGGATTCTTCGCCGCGAAGAACAAGACCGCCGGGAATTTCCGCCGTGACTTCAACAATCTGACTTTCCTTTTCGACGGCGAGAAGAACGGAAATTTCTTTGATGTTGTCGAAGTATTTGGTAATTTTTCCGACACGTTTTTCCACATAGTCACGCAAATTCCGGGTGACCTCAACATTTTTTCCTCTGATGTTGAAAGCTGCCATGATTTTTGCCAACTCCCTTCAATTAAACTTCGATTATGAATTTTATATTCTTCGCCGAGAATTTATTTCCTTTAACCGCGAAAAAAAAAATTATCCTTTGTCCGATTCGGAATTGTAAACTTCCTTCAACAAAGTTTCTTTCCGGTAACTCAGGCAGGCGCAAGATTTTTTTTCCGCGTCCGTGTTCGCGATTGTTTCGAGCAAAATTTTTCCGATCATCTCCGCGTCGTCGAAAAAAATATCTTTCATGACTTCGTGCGACCAATTTTTAATTCCTTCCCCGTAATTCACGACGAAAGACAAATTCGCGCAGCAAGCTCCGATTTCTCTGGCGAGGTAAACTTCCGGCGCAAGACTTTGCCCGACGATGTCCGCGTGACCTTTAAGCATGGAAATTTCAGCCGGACTTTCAAAATGTCTGCCGTCCGTCACGGCGTAAATTCCGTGCTCAAAAATTCTGCCGGTAAAAAATTTTTTCGCCGCGCTCAGCAAATTTTTCCGCAACTCCGGACAAAGTGCGTCGCGCATTACCAAAAGATAACGCCCGTCAAGCATTACGTCTTTTCTCACCGACAAATCCAAGTAGTCGTCCGGTATCATCAGGTCGCGGGGATTCAGCAGGTGATTCACCGTGCCGACTCCGCCTTCCGATAAAATTCTTTTCACTCCGGCTTCGCGAAAGACCCAAAAAATTTGTCGCGACGCATCCGCACGAGTAACTCCGCTCCTCCAGCCGTGCATTTTGCAAGTCAGAATTTTTTTCCCGCCGCTTTGAAAAATTTTGAACGCCGGACTTTTTCCGTAAGGCGTGTCAAAAAAATTATTTTCCGAAATAATTTCCGCGCCCGGCAAATTTTTCGGGAAGTCCGATGATAAAGTTCCCGACCCTCCGATTATCGCAAAATCGACGGAGGGAATTTTTTTTTCGCTCATGATTTTTTCCTCCAAAAAGTTTTTGCACCATTATACCGGTTTGAAAGAATTTACCAAACCCGGAAAAAAGGTTATAATTCGTTCGAGGTGAAATTTTTTTATGACGGAAGTCAACATTTGGAAAAAATTTTTTTGTACGCTGTTCGGCGCGATGTTTTTTCTCTGCGCGACGACGATTTTTTTTAACGTGTTCGTCGATGCTTACGGGATTTATTTTTTGCCGCACAAAGTCGGGCTGAATTATTTCCCGTGCAAGAGCAAAAACACCGAGCGACTTTGCAAGCCTCTGCACTTCGCGGAAAAAAATCCGTCGGTAATTTTTTTGGGAAATTCAAAAGCGGACTTTTCGCTTGACGGGGAATTTTTCGCCGAACTGACCGGGCGCGAAAAAAATTCGGTGTACAATCTTGCCGTTCAGAATTGCCAAATTTACGAGAGCCGGAAATTTTTGGAATACGCGCTGAAACTCAATCCGGATTTGCAAAAAGTTATACTTGCGCTTGATTTTGAAATGTTCATGGAAGGGATTGATTTTATTCCGGGATTCGACACGGCGCGACTTGAAACGCGACACATAACCCGGAAAGATTTTTTTGAAACGGCTTTGTCCTTCGACGCGCTGAAGGCAAATATTTTCAGCCTGCAACAAAATTTTATTCACGGTTACGACTACAAATTTTTTACGCCGGAAGGAAAATTTACCGAGAAAAATTTGGAAGGTATTTTCCGGTTTGAAGATTCGTTCATGAAAAATTCGCGCAACGTCATGATGATGAGCCGGTACAATGCCGTTTTGCCGGAAAAAAAATTCGACGAGTTGCGGGAGATTAAAAAAATTTGCGCGGAAAAAAATATCGAGTTGCAAGCCGTAATTTTGCCGGTACATGTTTCGCATTTGCGCTCTTACCTTTTCGACCGGGGAACTTTTGAAAATTGGTTGCGGCAAACGGTTGAAATAATTCCGGTGACAAGTTTTTTGGACTGCCCGGAAATTTCGGACATCAACCCGGATTTGCCGCTTGACGAAAATATTTACTTTTGGGATTCGGCGCACGTCAAAAAAATTGTCGGCGATAAAGTTTTGTCGCAACTTGCCGGACGGGAAAAAAATTTCGGTCGGACAATCACGCCGGAAAATGTTGATGAGCATTTGCAGAAAATTTGGGGCAACGTAAAAAATTTTGCGGAAAAAAATCCGGCGGCGATGAAAAAATTAAATTACGTCGGCACACTTTCCGAAGAGCCGCCTTACATCGGGAATTTTGCCGAAACGAATTTGCCGGTTGAAATAAAAAATGCCGGAGTCGGAAATTTCCCTGACGGAAAAATTCTTCGTGCGGAAGGAATAATCGAACTCGACGCAGAAAGAATCTTATCGGCTTATCTGCTTGTCACGGATTCCGCCGGAAAAAAATTTTACACAATGACGAACCGAATGACGATACAGCCGGAAGTCATGGCGGCGGAAACTTTTTTCGACGCTGACAAACAAATGCATTACAATTTTTTGGGAGAAACATTCTTCGATTTGCCGCCGGGCGAATACGATTTGAAAATTTTGTTCCTCACGAAAACCGGAGAACTTTTTACAACGCCGACACTCAAAAAAGTTTTTTCTCAATGAACGGAGGTTTATAAAATGAAAAAAATTATCGACATTTTGAAGGAATTGCACCCGAAATACGACTACGAGAACAGCGACGATTTTATTTCCGACGGACTTTTGGATTCGCTGGACTTGCAGGAGCTTTTCGGCATAATCGAAAAAGAATACAAAGTCGAATTGGTCGGCACAGATTTGACACCGCAAAATTTCCGCTCAATCGAAGATATTTGCGATCTTTTGGCAAGTCACGGCGTGAAAGTTGACGGATAAAATTTTTTTCAACGGAGTAATTTTGAAATGAATAAAAATTTTTTTCTCGCGGCAATTTTTTTGTCCGGGATTTTTTTTACCGGTTGCGGCGACAAAAATGTTGAAACGGAAAAACCTTTGCTCGTAAAAGTGCAGAAAGTTGATTTGCAAAATTCCGCCGGCGAAGAAAATTATTCCGGCACGGTTCGCGGACGTTACGAAACGAATATGTCTTTCCAAGTCGGAGGAAAAATAATTTCGCGCAACGTGCAAGCAGGAAGTTTCGTCGAAGCCGGAAATATTTTGATGACGATTGATCCGAAAGACGTTGCCGAACAAACCCGGAATGCCGAGGCGCAAGTTTCGTCAGCCGCCGCCCGAATGAATTTGGCGCGCACGAATTTTGAAAGATATTCCGAACTGTTCCAAGAAAATGCAATTTCCGCCGCGACGCTCGACCAATACCGCGCCGAATACGATTCTGCGACGGCAACTTACGAAAGCGCGATCGCTCAGGCTCAACAGGCGCAAAATTCTTTGGGCTACACAAATTTGACGGCGAACGCTCCCGGAATAATTTCGTCGGTCAATGCGGAAGTCGGACAAGTCGTCACCGCCGGGCAAACGGTTTTAACTTTGATTCAAACGGACGAACCGGAAATTGCCGTGTCGGTTCCGGAAAATAAAATTTCCGAAATTCAAATCGGTATGCCGGTGACGGTAAAATTTTGGGCGATTGACGGAGATTTTTCCGGGCGCGTCCGGGAAATTTCCCCGCTTGCCGATTCTTCCTCGCGAACTTTCCCGGTGAGAATTTCCCTGCAAAATCCTCCGCCGGAAATTCGTTTCGGCATGACGGCAAACATTTTTTTGTCGGAAAAAAATTCAGCCGGACAAAAAATAATTTTGCCGACTTCCGCAATTTTCCGCACGGGTGACAAAAATCAAGTCTGGCTCGTCAAAGAAAATAAATTGACGTTGAAAGATGTTGAAGTCACCGGCTTTGATTCAAATTCCGTCGCGGTGAAAGGAATAAATCCGGGCGATACGGTTGTCGTTGCCGGCGTTCACAAATTGCGCGAAGGTATGGAAGTTCGCACGGAGAATTGACGCGATGAAAAATTTAACGGAAGTCTCTTTGAAAAATAAAAGTCTTGTTTGGTACTTCATTTTCGTTTTTGCAATCGGCGGAATTTTTTCCTACTTTCAACTCGGCAGAATGGAAGACCCGAAATTTACGATTCGCGAAATGATAGTCGTTGCATATTGGCCGGGTTCGTCGGCTTACGAAATGCAAGACCTCGTAACGGACAAGATTGAAAAAAAATTGCAGGACATTCCCGGACTCGACCACTTGCGAAGTGAAACGCGCCCCGGTCGGACGACGATTTACGTTGCACTGAAAGACACGTTGAACACCTGAGACATTCGACCGACTTGGCGCGACGTTCGTAATTATTGCAAAGACATAACCGACTTGCCGGACGGAGTCACGGGACCTTACTTCAACGACACTTACGACGATGTTTTCGGTTCGATTTACGCGGTGACCGGCGACGGTTTTTCTTACGAAGAGTTGAGAAAAAAATCGGAGGACATTCGCCGACTTCTGCTGACTGTTCCGGACGTGAAAAAAATTGAGTTGGTCGGCGTGCAACCGGAAAAAATTTTCGTCGAAATCGAACGGGCGAAACTCTCCGAACTCGGCATCAGTCCGACGGTAATTTCCGAAACGCTTGCATCTCAAAACAAAATGACGTCGGCCGGAATGATTGAAACTTCTTCCGACAATGTTTATCTGCGCGTCACCGGAATTTTCGACGACGTGGAGGAAATAAAAAATTTGCCTGTAAATGCCGGAGGAAAAATTTTCCGGCTTGGCGACATTGCGAAAGTCGAACGCGGATATTCAGACCCGCCGGAGCCGAAAATGTTTTTCAACGGAAAGCCGGCTGTCGGAATTGCCGTGTCGATGGAGAACGGCGGCAACATTTTGGAACTCGGAGAAAATCTTTCCGCGATGATTGAACGAATTGAAAAAGATTTGCCGGCCGGATTGGAGATAAATAAAGTTTCGGATCAGCCGCAAGTCGTCGAAGAATCAATCGGCGAATTTGTCGAGACACTTTTCCTCGCGATTGTAATTGTTCTCGGCGTGAGTTTTGCAAGCTTGGGTTTGCGAACCGGATTGGTTGTCGCCGGCTGTATTCCGCTCGTTCTCGCCGGAACTTTTTGCTGTATGTATCTTTTGGGAATCGACCTGCACAAAGTTTCTCTCGGCTCGCTGATAATCGCGCTCGGTCTTTTGGTTGACGACGCGATAATTGCCGTCGAAATGATGAGCGTACAACTTGAGCGCGGACTTTCAAAATTTGATGCGGCGTGTCACGCATTCAACGTCACGGCAAAACCGATGTTGACCGGAACTTTGATAACTTGCGCCGGATTTATTCCGGTTGCCTTCGCGAAGGGAATTGCAAGCGAATTTTGTCGCGATATGTTTTTCGTCGTCGGAGTTGCCCTGCTTCTCTCGTGGATTGTTTCGGTAATGGTCGCGCCTTTCTTCGGCACTTACATTATCAAAGTCGCGGGGCATCCCGGCGAAGACCCGTACCAAAATAAATTTTACAAATTTTTCCGCGCCGTGCTGAAAAAATTTTTGGCGCATAAAAAAATTGTGCTCGCCGGTACCGCCGGAATTTTTGCATTGTCGATTTTTTCCGCAAAGTTTGTGCAGTCGGAATTTTTTCCTCCCTCGATTCGCCCGGAAATTTTGGTGAAAATATTTTTGCCGGAAGGTTCTTCACTCCAAGCGACGCAAGCCGAAGCGGACAGATTCGCAAAATTTTTGGACGAGCATAA
>CAJOFG010000026.1 GCA_905233965.1 uncultured Selenomonadaceae bacterium | reverse complement strand
ACTTTCTTTGTGCCGACAAAGAAAGTAACCAAAGAAAACTCGTTCGCTGAAGCAACATCACGTTGCTTACGCGAACTGCCGCTCGTCCGTGAGCGGCGGGAGTTACATTTATTTTTTTGTCACTCGTTGATAATTTTCATCGTGGGGAAAAATATCACGTCGCGAATCGAAGGTGAATCGGTAAGGAGCATAACCAACCGGTCAATTCCTATACCGACACCGCCCGTCGGCGGCAAACCGTATTCGAGAGCCTCAATAAAATCGTTGTCGCTGACGTGTGCTTCTTCGTCGCCGGTTTCCCGCGCTTTAAGTTGTTCGTCGAAACGATTTTTTTGATCCGTCGGGTCGTTCAATTCGGTGAACCCGTTCGCCAATTCCCTGCCGTAAACAAAATATTCGAATCTGTCGGTAATTCGCGGGTCATCGGGATTTTTTTTCGCAAGCGGAGAAATTTCCGTCGGGTGTCCGGTGATGAAAGTCGGTTGGATCAAATCCTCTTCGACTTTCGCTTCAAATGCCGCGTTCAAAATTCCGCCGATACCGAAACGTTCTTCATACTCAACGCCGAGCTCGTCCGCAATTTTCCGCGCATCTTCAACCGTTTGGCAGGAGAGAAAATCTTTCCCGGTTTTTTCTTTAACCGCGTCGTTCATACTTATCCGTTTCGGATTTTTCAAATCGAGTTCAACGCCCTGATAAGTAATTTTCGTCGTGCCGAAAATTTTTTCCGTGACGTAAGCGATGAGATCCGCCGTCAAATTCATCACGTCGTTGCAATCGGCGTAAGCTTGATAAAATTCAATCGAAGTAAATTCCGGATTGTGGCGATTGTCCATGCCTTCGTTGCGGAAATTTTTTCCGAGTTCGTAAACGCGCTCCAAGCCGCCGATAATCAACCGCTTGAGGTGCAATTCGGTTGCAATTCTCAAATACAAATCCGTATCCAAAGTGTTATGGTGAGTGATGAACGGACGCGCCGCCGCACCGCCGGCAATAGGGTTTAAAACCGGCGTTTCGACTTCCAGAAAATCTCTTTCGTCCAGATAATTTCTTACCAGTTTGATAATTTTCGTGCGTTTCGTAAAAGTTTCGCGGACTTCCGGATTGACAATCAAATCGAGGTAGCGTTTCCGATAACGTATTTCAACGTCGCGCAGACCGTGAAATTTTTCCGGCAGAGGACGCAGAGATTTTGAGAGCAAATCAAAATTTTTTACGCGCACGGTCAATTCGCCGCGCTTGGTTTTGAAAACGACTCCGCTTAAGCCGATAATGTCGCCTATGTCGAGCAACCGGAATTGACTGTATTTTTCTTCGCCGAGAACGTCCAGCTTGAAATAAAGTTGAATCGCGCCGGTTTTGTCGGACAACGTCGCGAAGGCGGCTTTACCGTGTCCGCGAATCGCCATGATACGTCCGGCAATGCTGACGTTGCCGGCCTCTTCCTCTTCTTGAATTTCGCCGAACTCTTTGCGAATGTCCGCCGCGTGATACGTCACGTCGAAACGATGCCCGAACGGAGCAACGCCCTTTTCGACGAACGCATCCGTTTTTTCACGGCGAACCTTGATAAGCTCGTTTTCGTCCTGCGGAATTTGTTCGGGTCGATTGTCTTTTGCCATAAAAAAATCCTCTTTTCAGTTCTCAACAATTTTCACGATTTCATATTGGATAACGCCGGCGGGAGCGTGAACCTGAATTGTTTCGCCGGCAGTTTTTCCTATTAAAGCCATGCCGACCGGCGACTCGTTGGAAATTTTGTTCGCGTCCGGATCCGCTTCGGTTGAGCCGACAATGGTATAAGTTTCTTCCTCGTCAAACTCAATGTCGCGAATGACAACGGTGCTTCCTATTCCGACTTCGTCGCCGTTCTCGTTTTTGGAAATTATCACGCTGTTTTTGATTTTGCTTTCCAATTCGCTGATTTCGCCTTCAAGGAAAGCCTGTTCGTTTTTCGCGTCAACGTACTCTGAATTTTCGCTGAGGTCGCCGAGCGCGATCGCCGCCTTCAATCTGTCGGCAATTTCAATTCTTCTGACGCTTTTCAAGTAATCCAATTTTTCTACAAGCTTGTCGTAACCGTCACGGGTCAACATTACTTTTTTTGCAGTCATTTTAAAACTTCTTCCTTCCGTTAAAATTTATTGTTCAAAGAAATATTTTTTGCGTTCTCCGGAAATTGTCGGAGACCAAACCGAAATATTTTCGCCGGCAACGTCGGAAAAATTTTTCGACGGAGTCCAAGCCGGATAACCGACGCGGTGCATGGCGACAATATTTTTTATGTCGGTCACCTTCACAAATTCGGTGATGCCTTTTTCCTCCGACACGCCGAGCCGCCCGTCAACCGGGAAAAATGCAACGTCCGCCTCCAAACCTTTCAGACGTTTCAACTGTTTTTTGAAAGCCTTCTCCGCAAGCAAACGATTTTCCGGCGTGTCGTTTTCCCAATGCCACCAGTTAAAATCTCCGGCGTGAAAAATTCGCGTGCCGGATTTCGTTTCGACCAGAAAAGAAACTCCCACGTCCGTTGAATCGTAAGTCCAAACTTTTATCGCGTCGCCTTCCCATTCGCTGTACTTCCTCATGAACGTGATATTTTCTGCCGGAAAAACTTTCACGCGCTTAGTCCGTTTCAAATCGCTGCTGAAAATGTAGCGCGAAACTTTTTGCGCATAAGCGCGAATGTGCGTGCCGAAGTGGTCGAAGTGCGCGTGGCTTACGAAAATGTAGAGGTATTCAAAATCTCCTTTGTCAAAAAATCTGTCCGCAATTTTCGACGGGTCTTCAAAATCGTCGAACAACATCAAAATATTTCCGTCCTTAATCATGAATCCGCTGTTGAGCAGATAAAAAATTTCCATTTAAAAAAAATCCTCCTCACGAAAAAATTTATTCGGCAGTGTCCAATGCCTTCTGAATTTTTTCTTCCGTTTCCGGACTGAGTCTGTCCTCCTCCGGAATTTCTTTCGTATTTTTCGATCTGGTGAACCCGCGCCCCATGACTTCGCCGGCAGACATTATAATCATGAAAGCGTTTCGGTCAATCGCGTGTGCAATGATTTTTAATTTCGCCATCTGCGTCAGGCTGACGACGACCATAACAATTTCTCTTTCGTCCCCGCTGAATGCGCCGCGCCCGTGCAAAAAAGTTACGCCGCGTCCCAACTCGTTCATGATGCCGTCGGCAATTTCCTTCGACTTTTTGGAAATTATCATCACGGCTTTTTTTCGATTCAATCCGGCGATAACTTTATCGGTGACGTGCGAATTGATATACATACAAACCAAAGTGAACATCGCCGGCTCAATGCCGAAAAGAAATCCGGCAACGGCGACGACCATACAGTTGAACGCGAAGATAACCGAGCCGATATTCATCGAATAAAATTTCCGGACAATCGCTCCGATTATGTCGAACCCGCCGGTACTCCCGTTCATGCGGAAAACAATTCCATAACCCAAACCGTTGAAAACTCCGCCGTAAATCGAGGCAAGAAGTAAATTGTCAAGGTGCGGCGCGTAATCGTTCAAAAATTTTGTCGCGTCCAAAAGCAGCGAGAAAATAACCGTGCCGAAAATTACATCGACGGTATATTTTTTTCCCATCAACTTGTATGACGCAATCAAAAGCGGAATGTTGTACGCCAAAGTTTGCAGACCGACCGGAAGATCCGCGATGAAATAAAAAATAATCGCAATGCCGGCAACTCCGCCGGTGAGCATATGATTCGGAATGATGAAAAGATTTATCGAACAGGCGGCAATGAAACAGCCGACAATTACTCCGAAATGTTGGAGCGGACGACTCTTTAAGACAAATTCCGTGACTTTCATAAAAGTTTTTCCCTCCCGGACACCGGCGCAGATTATACCACAAAATTTTTCCGGTTGTGCAAATTTTTTTTTATAAAAAAAAATTCCCCGCAGACAGGGGAGCCCGAACAAAAAATTTTCCTCGGCAAAAGTTGTCGGAAAAATTTTTGTTGAAAAATTTTTGTCGGAGATTTTTTTATTTGACGGTGCGAAAAAATTTTGCGCTTATTTTTTTCGCGTTACATTTTTTTGAATTTACGCATTTTAAATTTCGGAAGGTTCGCCATGTTGAATTTTAAATCCTTCATTGCGCGATTAAAAACTTTTTCGGTCAATTTGTCGGCGGGAATCCTCTTGTAGAGCATTGCCAAAAATTTTACTTCGAGAGAATCTTTATCGTCGTAAGGAATATGCGCCGCCAACTCCGTCACCATTGCCGAGCGCACCGAGTCGATAAAGTCAATCGTACATTCGCGGCTTGTGTAGGGAAAATTTTTTGCAATTTCCGTTTGAATTTCCGGGTAACTTGCCCAAGGAATTTCGCGCAAAATTTTTGAAACGCCGCGCCGCATTTTTTCCTGTTCGTGAATTTTGCAAATCTTGCAGATGACTTCGCCGGGTTCGCAAAACAAATCGCAGAGCGCACATTTTTTTTTGCCGCTCCGAATGTCGAATTTTTTTCGCCGGATAAAATTTGCGTGCGCGTTGAAAGCAATTTCGCGAATCTCCGGATTTTCTATCCGCGCAACATTTTTTTGGCAAGCGGCAATTTCTTTTTTCGTCAATTTTATTTTCGCAATTTCGGCGGCAAGGTCTTGCTCCGGCAATTTTTTTTTCGGTTTGTCCGCTTTGATAAATTTGACCGGTTTCTCAAAACTTTTTCCGAAAGTCACATTCTCGATAATTTTTCTCCCGCCGCCGATATTTTCATTAAAATAGTCGGCAATTTCGTTCGCGATGAACATAAGCGTATTTTTCGCCGCCGGATTGTCCGAGTACAAAACCAAAGTCTTATCGGAAATTCTTATCGGAGTGACTTCGCGGGCAATGTAACTTCCGGCAAATTCCGGCCACGCTTTGAAAATTTTCGTATGCAAAATATTTTTTTGAAATTCTTCGTCCGAGTTGTCGATGTAGTTTTCAAAAATTTCTTTCACGTTTGAAGGGTCGCTCACGGAAACGCCACCTCACTTTAAAATTTTTTTGCAGAAAAATTATAGCACACTTCCGAATTATTTTTTGCGAAAAATTTTTTGGAATTATATAATCGACAGAAATAATTTTTTGTGAAAGGTTGACGCTGATGAAAAATAAAAAAGTTCAATCCGCAGAGCCGAAAATTGCCGAGCTTGCCGGCGGTATGCTGAGAAGTTACGCAAAAAAAATCCTTCGTCTTACGTCGGAAAAATTTTAAATCCGATGTGACGAAGGATTTTTTTACTCTTCGATTTGTCCGGCGCGGACGCGAAAAATTTTTCCGAAACTTTCTTCCGGGAAATATGTTTTCTCCGTCGCCGCAATTAAAGTTTGAATTTTTTCGCGTTGCAGGAAATGCAAAAGTTGTTCGCGCCGCTCCCTGTCCAATTCGCTCATCACGTCATCGAGAAGCAGAATCGGATATTCGCCGGTTTCAGATTTCAAAAATTGCAACTCCGACAATTTCAAAGCAAGTGCCGCCGTCCGGAGTTGTCCCTGCGAACCGTAAATTTTTAACTCTTCGCCGTTGAGAAAAAATTTCAAGTCGTCGATATGCGCTCCCAAACTTGCCGAACCGCGCTTGATGTCGGAAAATTTTCCGGCGCGAAAAAGTTTTCGGTAAAATTCGGCAAGATTTTTCGTCACGCCTTCAAAGTCGAAAATTTTATCCGTCGGCAAAATATTTTTCAACTCTTCGCGATCGTACTCGTTCAGCCCGTTAATTTCGTACTTGACCGTTAAAATTTCTTTCCCGCCGGAAATATTTTGTTGCACGGAATTTGCCGGCGCACTCATTTTTAAAACGGTCTGCACACGCTTTACCACGACTTTCGCGCACATTTCCGCAAGCTGTTCGTTCCACAAATCCAAATTGTCCGGCGCGGCTAAACCTTCACGAATTTTTTTCAGCAAATTATTTTTCTGTTCGACGAGCCGGTTGTAAGTTGAAAGGTTCGCGTAGTAAACCGGCGAGGCTTGAACAATTTCGCCGTCCAAAAATTTTCGACGAACGCCCGGAGAGCTTTTGAACATAAACAAATCTTCCGGCGAAAACATCACGGAATTTAACATACCGACGAGATCGCGGAAACGAATTGCATTGCCGTCAAAAAGAAACCGCCGACTTTTTTTCTCTGCGGAAAGTTCGGCGGCTGATTCGTGGGAAACGTCGGCTTTTGAAAATTTTACGCGAATTGTTGCGGAAGTTTCGCCGCGCCGAATCAGTTCGGAGTACTTCGACGCGCGCGACCTGCCGAGTGAAATAAAATGAATCGCTTCCAAAATATTCGTCTTGCCTTGAGCGTTTCGCCCCAAAAAAATATTTATCGCGTTATCCGGTTTCAAATTCAGTTCGGAGAAGTTGCGAAAATCTTTTAAGTTCAATTCTGAAATAATCATCTGTCGAAAAAATTTTTGTCAGGTTCTAACCGGCGTGACGACGTAAATAAAATTGTCGTTGCCGGCTTCGCGAATGTCGGCCGGACTCAAACGCTGATTCAAGGCAATTCTGCACTCCGCACCGTCCAACGCTTTGAGTACGTCGAAAATATACGCGACGTTGAAGGAAATATCCAAGTCCGGTCCTTCGATGGTGCAAGCGACGTGTTCGGACGCTTTGCCGACTTCCGGCGACGTGGAAGAAATTTCGATTCCGTTTTGCGAAAAAATAAATCTGATTGTGTTGTATTCGGTCTCCTTCGAGATGAGCGCGACACGATCCACTGCGGAAAGAAGTTCGGCGACGTTCGCGGTAACAAAAGTTTCCGATGAAGAGGGAATAACTTTGTCATACGGAGGAAATTGACCTTCGATGAGTCTGGAAGTCATGAAAATGTTGTCGAAGGTGAACGACATATATTTTCCGCAATAATCGACGGTAACCGGATTTTCCGGCGCGGAAGATTCAAGCATACGCATAAGGTCGCGCAAATTTCCGGCGGGAACGACAAAACGGAGTTCTGCAACTTCTTCGGCGAGTTGATCGCGAACGATTGAAAGTCTGTGAGTGTTGGTCGCGGCAACCGTTACGGAAGTCCCGCCGATTTCAAAAAGACAACCGGTAAAAATCGGTCGCACTTCGTCTGTCGAACAGGCGAAGGCAGTTTTGCGAATAAGATTTTTCAATTTGCCGGCGCGAATTTTAAAAGAGGTGACGACTTCCTGAGATTTGACTTTCGGAAAATCTTCCGGCGACATTGCCATCAAATTAAACGACGCGGATTCGGATTGAATGTTCACGACGCTTTCGCCCGGCTCGTAAGAAATTGTAACCGCATCGCCGGAAAGTTTGCGGACGATTTCCAAAAAATATTTTCCGACGACAACCAATTCGCCCGGCTCCTCCGTATTGACCGGAGTTTTCGCGATAATGCCCAACGAAAAATTATTCGCCTGCATTTCAAGGGTACTTCCTTCGGCGCGAATGTAAACGCCGGACAAAATCGGCATTTGCGGTTTGTTCGCGACGGCACGCGAAACGGTTTGCAGTGCCTCGCTCAAATCATTTTTGGAACAAGTAAATTTCATTTTCTAACCTCCGTTAAAAAAAATTTCGATTGACGTAAAGTAATGTATAAATTTATAATTTCCCGAAAAGGGAGGGATTTTTTATGGAAGTCAACGCCAATTTGATTTTGATGCAGTATTTTGAAAATGCCGCAGACCTCAAGCCCGGCGAATTTGTTTTGTTGCGCGAAGGTCGCGTGGTCGATCCGTTGATTCACGGAAATTTTTGTAAAAACTGCGATCAATACGCACCGTTAATTTACGTTTCAGACGATCAGGAAATTTTTGAGGGTGACATTTTGGTTTACCCCAAGACTCGGCAGTTTTGTATTATCGATGACATTCAACATTTCTTTGAAAACGATTGTTATCTGCTCCACTATCACACCCGCCAAATGTTCCCGCCGCCTCCTCCTCATCATCATCACGAGTAACGAAAAAATTTTTTCTGCCGACAAATAAAAACGTTTCCGCAAAAAAATTTCGGAGACGTTTTTCTGTTGTATGCACGATTAAAAAATTGCGGTAAGATTTTAAAAAAATTTCTTCCCCATGTCAAACATAAAAAAATCCCGACGACCTTTTTCCTTGTCGGAACCGGTAAAGTAAAAGTAGACAATTCAAAAAAGAGTGTCTACTTTTTTGATATAATCGGTACAGGAGGTGAAAAAAAATGAGCGGTAAAAAAGGTATGGGACACAGAAATTGGACAAAAGCTGAAAAATTAAGTTATGTCCTACAACACCTTGAAGAACACGTCGCATTAAAGGAAGTCGCTCGTGAGAGCGGTATTTCAACTTCAAGAATAGCTGCTTGGGTAAAAAAATATTTGGAAGAAGGGGAGGAAGGACTTTCCGGCACAAGCGGAAACAAATTCGCGGCACTTACCACAGGCAAAAACTTAACCGAAGTTGAAAGGCTCAGATTGTTGGTTGCCAAACAGGAAATTGAAATTGCACGATTAAAAAAAGGTTACTTTGTGGAAGGAGGTGTGGCTTACGTCGCAGACTCAGACAAGAATATG
>CAJOFG010000025.1 GCA_905233965.1 uncultured Selenomonadaceae bacterium | reverse complement strand
TTCCGGGAGCGTTGCGACGAAGAAAAAAGTTTGACGCTTGATGACGGAACGATGAAAATATTTTTGAACACGAAAGGCAAAATTGATGACGTAAGCCCGGAAACAAAGAATTTTTTGGAGTACGTTGAACGAGGAATAATTTCGGGAAAATTTGTGACGGAGTTGAACGATGCGGTTCAATCGGTAAAATTTAACAAGGAAGCGAGGTTGGAATTTATGACTTTCGAGATGTACATGAAGGAGCGCGAAATGGAAATCGCAAAACGCAGTCGCGAAGAAGGGCGTGAAGAAGGACTCAAAGAAGGATTGGAATCTGTGGCACTCAAAATGATAGGTAAGGGTAAAACTTTGGAAGAAATTCGCGAATTTACGGAGCTCTCTCTTGAACGAATAAAAGAGTTATTCGGAATGAAAGACGAATAAAATTTCCGGAGGTAATTTTATGACGCCGGAAGAAAACCGGAACGCAACGACAATCTCATTTACAAAAAAGCACCTCCCGATTTTTTCAATCGGTGAGGTGCTTTTTATTTTTGTCGTCGCATTTCTTCCAACTTCGCCATAACGTCCGGAGAAATTCTGTCGCCGACTTCGTTGCGGACGACCGGCAAAGTTACGTTTCCCAAATATTTTTCGCGCAATTTTTTTTTCGCACGTTTGACGGCGCGATAAAATTCTCGCGAAGGGTGGCGATAAGCTCCGGCACCCAAAATTACCGTTTCGATAATCGCGTCGGAGCTGACGACGTGTACTTCCCGGCGTTTACGGACAAGCTCAAAGGACAGCCGCTCGATAACATTATCCGCAGATTCTCCGAACCCGCTGTAAATCACGCGGAAAAAATCCCCGTACTCCTCGACGCGCTCCTCTTCCTCATGTTTGCCGGCATCGAAAACCAAAATTATTTCAAAATTTTCGTAGCCGCCGTACTCGATTAAAATGTGAATCAATCTTTCACGCGCCGAATCCAAATTTTCAATATCAATTTCCTTCCAAACGTGGAGCAAATTATATCCGTCCACAAGGTAACAAGGTTTCTTTTTCACGTCGTCGCCTTAAAATTTTCAAGTCAGCAAATTCATTCGCGATGCCTGTTCGCGGAGAAGAGAAATTCTTTCCTCCGTCGAAGGGTGAGTCGAGAAAAGATTTTTCAAAACTTTTTTCGACCCTTCAAGCGGGTTGACTATGAACATATGAGCGGTTGACGTGCCGGCTTGTTGCATGGGTTGGGCATTTCGCGCGTAGTACTCGATTTTTTCCAACGCGCTTGCAAGGTAACGGGGATCTCCGCAAAGTTCGCCGCCGGTTTTGTCCGCGTCGTACTCTCTGGAACGTGAAATTGCCATTTGAATCAACATCGCGGCAAACGGAGCGATTATCGCGGTGACAATGAAACCGAGAGCTCCGCCGTTATCATCGTCGTCGCGGTTACTGCCGAGCAAGGCTCCCCATTGAGCAATTTGCGCTATCATGGAAATTACGCCCGCCATAGCCGCCGCGATCGTTCCGATTAAAATATCTCTGTGTTTGACGTGCGCCAATTCATGCCCGAGAACGCCGGAAATTTCGTTGTAGTCAAGAGCCTGCATAATTCCGGTGGTGACGGCAACCGCCGCGTGAGAAGGATTTCTGCCGGTGGCGAAGGCGTTCGGAACCGGGCTGTTGATAACGTAAATTCGCGGCATGGGCAAATTTGCTTTTTGCGCCAAATTTTTTACGATGTTGTAAAGTTGCGGCGAATCATGTTCGGAAATTTCGCGCGCGTCGTAAGATTTCAGAATCATTGAGTCGCTGAACCAGTAGGTGAAAAAATTCATGCCGAGAGAAAATATCAGCATGACGAAAGCACCTTGAGACCCGCCGAGCGACCCGCCGACGGCGACCATGAGTCCGGTCAAGAGTGCCATTAAAAGCGTTGTCTTTAAAATATTCATATGAAAACTCCTTCGGTGTTTTACAAAATGAAGTTTGACAAGTCGCGATCCTTTGCAATTTCCTTCAAGCGTTTGTCAACATATTTTGCATCGATGGTGACTTTGGTTTTTCCTTTTTTAACCATGTCCGGAGCGTCGAAGGAAATATCCTCCAGCAATTTTTCCAGCAGTGTGTGAAGTCTGCGCGCTCCGATGTCCTCAGATTGTTCGTTCACGTCGAAAGCCATTTCCGCGATTTTGGAAATTGCCTTCGGTTTAAATTCGAGTTCCAATCCTTCCGTTTGCAAAAGTGCCTTGTACTGTTTTATCAAAGCGTTTTGCGGTTCGGTGAGAATTTTTTCAAAGTCCTCTTTCTGCAGTGATTTCAATTCCACGCGAATCGGGAAACGTCCCTGCAATTCCGGGATAAGGTCGGAAGGTTTCGCCGTGTGGAAAGCACCCGCCGCGATAAATAAAATGTGATCCGTTTTAACCGGTCCGTACTTCGTCATGACGGTAGAGCCTTCGACAATCGGCAAAATGTCACGCTGAACACCTTCGCGGCTCACGTCCGGTCCGGAGCTTGAACCTTTTACGGCAACCTTGTCGATTTCGTCGAAGAAAACAATTCCGCTGCGTTCGGCAAGTTCAACGGCAGTTTCGGCAACTTCTTCCATGTCAATGAGTTTTTCAGCCTCTTCCTGCTCAAGAATTTTCCGCGCCGCCGCGACGGTAACTTTTCTTTTACGCATCCGTTTGGGCATGAGACTTCCTATCATGTCTTGGAGATTGTCGCCCATACTTTCAAGACTGGAGCCGGAAAACATTCCGACCATCGGCTTGCCGTGATCCGGCACTTCAAGTTCGATAACGGTTTCTTCCATTTTTCCGGCAAGCAGACGTTTGCGGACAAAGTCGCGCCCGGCTTTATTGTCCTGCGTCGGCTCTTCCGCTTTTTGTTCGTTGCCGGATTCGGCGTTGGAAAAAAGTTTGCTCAGCGGATTTTGTGCGCGTTTGGGTTCCGGCACCAAAATATCAAGCAGTCGTTCGTTTGCATTTTCCGCCGCTTTTTCCTTAACTTCCTCCGTGCGTTGACGGCGAACCATGCGGACTGAAATTTGCATAAGGTCGCGAATGATTGATTCGACATCGCGTCCGACGTAACCGACTTCGGTAAATTTCGTTGCCTCAACTTTGACGAACGGAGCTTTAACGAGCCGGGCAAGACGACGGGCAATTTCCGTTAAAATATTTTTCGGGATAACGTCATCCCTCATGTCGCCGGTCAATTTGCGACTGCGCCAGCGATTTCTCAGCGCGATTGAAACAGATCTTTTCGCTTCCTCCTGCCCGACAATGTGCTTGTTCAATTCCTCGACGATTTCACGCGGTGTCTGTTCGTTCAATCCGAGTTCCTTATTTTCCGGTGCGGTAACCGGTTCTTTTTTCTTCGCCATAAAATTTAACCTCCGAAAAAAAATTATCTCATTCACAAAATTACCCTCCGCAGGGAGGGATAATTATCCTGTGTCGATTTTGTCCCTTGTAATATCAATCCGTCAGTTATTATACAAAACAAAAAATAAAAATCAAGTCGAACGTACAGAAAAAGCACTTCACGATTTTTACGTCGCGAGGTGCTTTTTCGTTCAACCTGTTGTCAACTACCCCGACTTAAAGAAGTCGGAGCTTGTCCGTACCAACACCGGTCTTTACCGGACGCGAGATGAAAAAAATTTTTATTACAACGCGCCTTTAACGGTCGCAGTTGCCGATTCGCTTCACGGACGAGCAAACGCGCTTCCGCAAGTTGTTCGTCGGTTGCCCCTGCCGCCTTCGCCGCTTGTATCGTCGTATGAGCGCGGGCGGTTGTTTCTCCGGCTGCTCTCTGAAGTTTGAAAGTGTTGTCGTGAATTGTTTGAACGCGCGCAACCAAAGTTTCCTTCGATTCGTCGTGACATTTCAGGCAAGACTCTTCAACCGTTTTGAGCGGGGAAGTCATCCAATGCGAAGTATATTTTTGTCCGTCTTTCCTCATGTAGGGCATATGACAATCGACGCAGGTCACTCCGGCATCGGCATGAACGCCAAGCTGCCAACATTCAAAAT
Source organism: uncultured Selenomonadaceae bacterium (assembly GCA_905233965.1). Lineage (GTDB taxonomy): Bacteria > Bacillota > Negativicutes > Selenomonadales > Selenomonadaceae > Quinella. The sequence goes on along the minus strand of CAJOFG010000025.1, from coordinate 7,763 downwards.
CCGGGTGTTGCGCTTTCAACATAATCGCGCCGCTGTCCGGGTGCGTCCGGTCGCCTTTAAATCCGCCGGCAGAGCCGCCTTGACAATAAAAGAATTTGCCGACATTTTTTTTACCGGAGAAAAAAATTTTTAACCGGTTGCCAAAAATATTGTCGGCGTTATAAAATATCTGCGGAGGTGTATTTTTTTGAAACGAGTTTATAATTTTAATCCGGGTCCCGCGACCATGCCGCTCGAAGTTTTGAAAGAAGCTCAAGCGGAATTTTTAAGTTTCGCGGAGTCCGGAATGTCGATAATCGAAATAAGTCACAGATCGAAACAATACGAGAAGGTTCACAATCAGACGAAGTCCGACATTTTGGAATTGACAGGACTCGGCGACGATTACGAAGTCCTTTTCATTCAGGGCGGCGCGTCCATGCAGTTCGCGATGATTCCGATGAACTTTGCGACGAAAAAAAATCCGGGCAATTACGTTCTCAGCGGAATTTTTTCCCGCAACGCTTACAAGGAAGCAAAAATTCTTAACGTCGGAGAAGTTGCCGCGACGACGGAGGACGAAAATTTTTGTCGCGTTCCCCGTCAAGACGAATTGAAAATAAATCCGGACGCGGCTTATCTTCACGTCTGTTACAACAACACGATTTACGGCACGGAATTTCATTACGTTCCGGAGACCGGCGACGTTCCCCTGTTCGCGGATATGTCGTCCGATATGTTGAGCCGCCCGGTTGACTTCAAAAAATTTTCTCTGATTTATGCCGGCGTTCAAAAAAATTTGGGACCGGCCGGAGTCGTCGTCGTTATCGTCCGGAAGTCGCTTGTCGAAAAAAGTTTGGAAACAATTCCGACGATGCTCCGCTACGAAACTTACTACAACAAAAATTCTTTGTATAACACCCCGCCGGCTTTTTCGATTTACATGGTCGGGAAAGTTGCCGCATGGATTAAAGCGAACGGCGGACTTGAGGAAATGGCGAAAAGAAATTCCGCGAAGGCAAAAATTTTGTACGACGTTATCGACGAGTCGAACGAATTTTACAAAGGTCATGCGGCGAAAGACAGCCGGTCGTTCATGAACGTGACTTTCCGTCTGCCGAATGAAGAACTTGAAAAAAAATTCGTCGCGGAGGCTCTCGAAAAAGATTTGGTCGGCGTGAAGGGGCACCGGCTCGTCGGCGGTATGCGTGCGTCGATTTACAACGCGATGCCGATTGAAGGCGTTGAAACTCTCGCGGACTTCATGAAAGAATTTCGCCGCAAAAATTAAAGGTGGTATCCGATGAAATCCAAAAAAATTATCGCCGCAATTTTAATTCCGGCATTCCTGCAATTTGCAAATTTTTCCGTCACTTCGGCGGACACAATCGACGACGAATTTGCGCTGTTCGCAGCCGAGCAGGGAAACGGGGACAACAATTCAAACCGCCTGAACAACAAACCGCAAAAACCCAAAACGAAAAAAGAATTGAAAGAGGAGCAAAAACGGTTGAAGAAGGAGCGCAAGGAAGAAAAAGAGCGACTCGAAGAAGAACGCAAGGAGGCACGCAAAGCGATTAAGGAAGGCAAGAAGGCGGGCAAAAAAAATAAAGTCGAACAACCGCCGCGCCGGACAAATTCGCACATACCGACGCTTTCCGACTTTGAACAAATTACCGAAGGGGAAAAAATGACCGACACCGATACCGGCTCTTCCGTCACTCCGCCGACTCCGGTACAACCGTCGGAACCTCCCAAAGACGAAAAGCCGGAAATTCCGCAAACTCAACCGGAAACAAACAATTTGCAAAATGAAGTTATCGCGCCGGAGCAAAATCAACCGACGGAAATTAAACCGTTTGAAAATAAACCGGTCGGACTTCCCAATCCTATGGTCGAACATTCAAACTTCAACGAACTTGTCCGCGCCGTTCATTTCAATCCGCTTTATGTTCCGAAAAAATCCGGTTACACAATCAGCAAAATGTTTGCGATTGACAATCGGATTGCGGAAATTCGATACAAGCGCAGATGGGAGCCGGAAGTTTCCCTCGACGTGAGAACTTACAAAAGAGATCCCGGAGAAAATTTAAAAGACATAAGCGGGATTCACGGCGTTCAATGGCGAATAGATTTAACGTCCGGCACTTCGATTTACATTGCAAAAGTTTCCGACACGGAACACGCGGCGGCTTGGGCTGTCGGACAATATACTTTTTCCGCAGTCGCAAAAAATTTGTCTTATGCCGCCTTCCACTCACTCGTAACCGAAGAACTTGCCGACTTGTCCACCCACTATTACATAAGTTAAAAAAATTTTTTCCGAAGGGAGCGTAAAATATGATTGAGCGATACACATTGCCGGAGATGGGAAAAATTTGGTCACTCGAAAACGAATGGCGAACGATTTTAAACGTCGAACTTGCCGCCTGCGACGCAATGGCGGAACTCGGAGAAATTCCGGCGGAGTCGGCGAAAAATATTCGCGCAAAAGCAAATTTTACAATCGAACGCATTAAAGAAATCGAAGCGGTAACCGACCATGACATCATAGCTTTTTTGACGAACGTCGCGGAGTACGTCGGCGAAGATTCAAAATATATTCATAAAGGTTTGACTTCCAGCGACGTGAAAGATACGGCAATTTGTCTGATGATGAAACAGTCCGCCGAAATTATTTTGGACGACTTGAAAAAATTTTTGGACGTTCTGCGTCGCCGGGCGAAAGAATTTAAACATACGCCTTGCATCGGACGGACGCACGGCATACACGCCGAGCCGATGACTTTCGGATTGAAACTTGCCTTGTGGAGCGCGGAAATCGAACGCGACATTGAGCGCGTCGAACACGCGAAAAAAATTGTTTCCGTCGGCAAATTGTCCGGAGCGGTCGGCACTTACTCAAACATAAATCCGAAAATTGAGGAACTCGTCTGCAAAAAATTGGAGCTTGAACCTGTTCGACTTGCCACCCAAGTTATTCAGCGCGACCGTCACGCGGAGTACATGACGACTTTGGCAATCGTTGCAAGCACGTTGGAAAAAATCGCGACGGAAATTCGCAACCTGCAACGTACCGACATCAGAGAGGCGGAAGAATATTTTCAGCCCGGACAAAAAGGCTCGTCGGCAATGCCGCACAAAAGAAATCCGATTAACTGTGAGCGCGTCGCCGGAATGGCGCGCCTTGTTCGGGGGAACGCGATTGCCGCGATGGAAGATATTACCCTTTGGCATGAGCGCGACATTTCGCACAGCTCGGTTGAGCGCGTAATTCTTCCGGACTCGACGATTAACGTGGATTATTGCACACGCAAACTTACAAAGATTGTCGATAAACTTCTGGTTTACCCGGACGCGATGCTCCACAACATGAACAGAACCGGCGGATTGATTTACAGTCAAAGAATCATGTTGGCGATTGTCGGCAAGGGCGTTTTGAGAGAGGACGCTTACAAATGGGTTCAGCGCAACGCGATGAAACGCTGGCTTGAAGGCGAGGACTTCAAAACGAATATCAAAAACGACGAGGACATCAAAAAATATTTGAGCTCGGAAGAAATTGAAAATTGTTTCGACCATAAATTTTTCCTGCGAAACGTCGATATGATTTTTGAGCGTTTCGGTCTTTGAAAATTGAAAAAATTTTCTGCTTGTGATATTATTCGCTCGGTAAAAAGTAATAATCAGTACGTCAATCATTACTCACCGAACGAAAATCCCCCAAGCGGAAGTGGAGTACCGCCGGGGGATTTCGTTTTTGTTTTAAACATTTGATATTGAAAAAAATTTTTGCTTGTGGTATCATTCGTTCGGTAAAAAGAAATCAGTATCTCAAACATACGACTTACACCGAACGAAAATCCCCCAAGCGGAAGTGGAGTACCGCCGGGGGATTTCGTTTTGTCTTAACCGTGTGGAGTTACGAATCAAGACGAGATAACCGCTGCTGTCATTTGAGTAATGTTTGTCGCGGTGTTGTTACCGGATTTTGCTGCTGATGTAGTTGGCAACGATACCGGAGAAAACACCGACCACAAAAGAAACTACAATCTCAAACATACCTGTACACCTCCCTCGTTTGCAGATTCTGCAGACTTAATGAGGTTCAGCAGTGGCGATATGATAGCACAAAAAATTTTATTGGAAAAGTTTTTTGGTAGAAAGGAAGGATGACTTATGAACACCAGAACACACGAAATTATTCGCGAGTATATCGACGTGCTGATTTACCAGGCTATCGAACGTCAGTTGACTTGGGAAATTTCCGCCGGAGAAACCGATATTCGCTACTCAATCAGAGATTCTGCCGGAACAAAATTGCTCGGCGCGTCTTACGGCATGACTTCCACCAACAGCAAAGTCGAACTCACGATTAACGGCGAAAAATTCAAAACCGCCAACAAAGGTATTATCGATCGCGTGAGTATGCTTTTCCGCATCATCAATTACGAGAAGAAAGACAATATCATTCGTGATGATACGATTCGTTTCATGAGACGTTACATCGCAGACCATAAGTAAAAATTTTTTTGCCGAATTTATTTTTTGTCGCGAGATTTTTCTTGCGATAATTTTTTTGAGGTGATTAAGAAATGTCAACTGTTGTTATCAGCGGAACTCAATGGGGCGACGAGGGCAAAGGTAAAATCGTAGATTATCTTGCCGGACAAGCGGACATCGTCGTCAGATTTCAAGGCGGCAGCAACGCCGGACACACAGTCACGGTGAACGGAGAAGAATACAAATTGCGGCTCATGCCGTCCGGAATTTTGTGCAAAGATACGGCTTGCGTTATCGCGAACGGTGTAGTATTCGATCCGCAAATTTTGCTTGAAGAAATTGACGGACTCAAAAAGCGCGGAATACATACGGAAAATATTCGCCTGTCAAATCGCGCACACGTCGTCATGCCCTGGCACAAACTTTTTGACGAGTTGAAAGAAAATTCTTTGGGCGACAAAAAAATCGGGACGACCAGGCGCGGAATAGGTCCCTGCTACATTGACAAGGCGGACAGAATCGGTATTCGCGTTTGCGATTTAATCGACAAGGAAGAATTTGCAATTCGGCTGAAAGAAATTTTGAGCCGGAAAAATTTGATTTTGGAAAAAGTTTACAATCACGCGCCGCTGAATTACGAAGAAATTTTGAACGAGTACGAAGGTTACGCGGAAAAAATTCGTCCTTACGTCTGCGATACAATTTCTTTCCTCAACGATGCGATTGACTCCGGGAAAAAAATTCTGTTCGAGGGTGCACAGGCAACCATGCTTGACATTGACTACGGAACTTATCCTTACGTCACGTCGAGTCACCCGATTTCCGGCGGCGTGGGTGTCGGTGCGGGAGTTGCTCCGAAAAAAATCGACAAAGTTTTCGGTGTCGTCAAAGCATATTGTACCCGCGTCGGCGAAGGTCCTTTCCCGACGGAGCAGTTGAATGAGATCGGCGACAAACTCCGCGAAGCCGGGCATGAGTTCGGCACGGTTACCGGTCGTCCGCGCAGAACCGGCTGGCTTGATGCGTGCGTCGTCAAATACGCCGGGCAACTTTCCGGAACGGATTACATGGCGGTTACCCGGCTTGACATTCTCGACACGTTCGACGAAATAAAAATGTGCGTCGCTTACAAACTCGACGGAAAAATTTTGAACGAAATTCCGGCAAGCTTGAAAGTTTTGGCGAAAGTCGAACCGGTTTACGAAACTTTTTCCGGCTGGAAAACCGACATCAGCAAGTGCAGAAATTATTCCGACTTGCCGGAGAACGCGAAAAAATATCTCGAACGTATGGCTGAAGTGACCGGAATAAAACTCGGAATAGTTTCCGTGGGACCGAATCGAGAGCAGACAATCATTTTGGCGAAAGATATTTTTTGAAACGTGCCGGAGGTGAAAAAAAATTTGGAACTTCAAAAATCCGGCGCGGCATTTGTCCGGGCGAAAAAATTTCTTCCCGGCGGCGTGAGCAGTCCGGTTCGTTCATACGCCGGCATGGATTGCAACCCGCCTTTCATTTCGCACGCGAAGGGCAGTAAAATTTTTGACATTGACGGCAACGAATACGTCGATTATGTCGGCTCGTGGGGACCGATGATTTTGGGACACGCGCACCCGAAAGTTGTCGCCGCACTTCAAAAAGCGGTTGAACGCGGCACAAGTTACGGCGCACCGACCGAGTCGGAAACTCAACTTGCCGAACTCGTTCAAAAAATTTATCCGTCAATGGAAGTCATGCGTCCGGTAAATTCCGGAACTGAGGCGACGATGAGCGCGTTGAGAGTTGCGCGAGGGTTCACCGGGCGCGACAAAATTATAAAATTCGTCGGCTGTTATCACGGACACGCGGACAGCCTTCTGGTCAATGCCGGCTCCGGCGCGGCGACTTTCGGAACGCCTTCAAGTCCGGGCGTGACGAAGGGGACTGCCGCCGATACGATTGCACTTCCTTACAATGACATCGACGCGGTGAAAAAAATTTTCGACGAATGCGGTGAACAAATTGCCGCCGTCATTGTCGAACCGGTTGCCGGAAATATGGGGCTTGTCCCTCCGGTTGAAAATTTTTTGCCGGGACTTCGCGACGTTACAAAAAAATTCGGTGCACTTCTCATTTTCGATGAAGTGATGTGCGGTTTCCGCGTCGCACTCGGAGGAGCGCAGGAAAAATATAAAATCGTGCCGGACTTGACTTGTCTGGGAAAAATTGTCGGCGGAGGTTTGCCCTGCGCGATTTACGGCGGCAAAGAAAAAATTATGCGGAATGTTTCGCCGGACGGAAAAGTTTATCAAGCCGGAACTTTGAGCGGTAATCCTTTGGCGATGACTGCCGGAATCGAAACGCTGAAAATTTTAATCGACACGCCGGACTTCACGAAAAAACTTTCCGAAAAAACTTCCGCGCTCGTAGAAGGAATTAAAAGTGCGGCGAAAAATTCCGGCGTAGAAATTCAAACTCAACAAGCCGGCTCGATGTTCGGAATTTTTTTCAGCCCGGTTGAAGTCACGAATTACGAAGAGTCGGTCGCCGCGAATCAAGAGCTTTTCAAAAAATATTTTCTCTCCATGCTGGAACAAAAAATTTATCTCGCGCCTTCGCAATTTGAAACACTCTTCATGTCAGCCGCGCACACCGACGGAGATATTCAAAAGACAATCGACGCGGCAAAAAAATCTTTCGCCGCATTGTAAAAAAATTTTTTCGCAACAAAAAAGGGAGCGACAAAACGTCCGACTCCCTTTTTTATTTTTCGATTGTTGCGTAAAAAAATTATTTTGCCACCGCGACTTCTTCCGGAATGTCCGGAGCGTTCACCACTTCGTTGAGTGCGTCAACCAATGCGTCAACGTCGATGCCGTGAGCCGTTGCGCCCTGTTCGATATTTTCAAAACGTGCCGCCGCGCAACCGAGACAACCCATCCCGGCGTACATGAAAACCGGAGCGGTATCCGGGTAATCGTGAACGACTTCCATAATGCTCATATCTTTTGTAATTGTCATGAAAAATTTCCTCCTCTCAAGTCCCGAAAAAAATTTCGGGTGAAACTTCGGACAAGTTTACCGGCAGCGTCAAACTCTGTCAACGAAATTTCCGGACAAAAAAACTCCGACGATAATTTTTTTCGCCGGAATTTTTTTCTGTGCAAAAAAAATTTTTTCACGGCAATTTATTTCCTGCCGCAAGATAAATTTCGTACCATTCGCGCCGAGTCAGTTCAAAGTCGCAAGCCTTCGACGAATCGACGACGCGGGAAGGTTTCGTCGTGCCGATAACCGCCTGC
>CAJOFG010000024.1 GCA_905233965.1 uncultured Selenomonadaceae bacterium | reverse complement strand
TGCTCTTTGCCGGTGCCGCCGAGAGTAACTCCCTGATAAAGCGTAACATTTTTCCCCAGCTCCGCAGTTTCGCCGATGACAATTCCGGTGCCGTGATCTATAAAAAGTCCGTCGCCGATAACCGCGCCCGGATGAATTTCAATCCCCGTCAAAAATCTGCAGAAATTTGAAATCATTCGTGCCGGAACAATCCAACCGCGTTTGAAAAGCGCGTGAGAAATTCTGTGCATCCAAACGGCGTGAAGTCCGGAGTAACAAAAAATGACCTCAAGCACACTTTTTGCCGCCGGGTCACGTTCAAAAATGACGCGTATATCTTTTTTGATACGCGCAAAAAAATTCATTTAAAAAAATCCCTTCGTAAAATTATTTTTCAATTCCCACAACCGCGTAAGCCGAAATTCCCTGCTCCGTTCCGGTAAAACCCAAACCTTCTTCGGTCGTCGCTTTTACTCCGACAACGTCAAGGTCAATGTTCAAAATTTCGGCGAGCCGCATACGAATTTTTTCGATGTAAGGAGCAAGTTTGGGTTTTTGCGCGACGATAACCGAGTCGATATTTCCGATGGAATAATTTTTCGCCTTGATGAGTTCGAGGACGCGGAGAAGAAGTTCCCCGCTGTTTGCATTTTTGTATTTCGGATCATTGTCCGGAAAATGTTGTCCGATGTCGCCGAGAGCCGCCGCACCCAAAAGCGCGTCGATAATCGCGTGAATCAAAACGTCGGCATCCGAATGTCCTTCCAATCCGAATTTGTTTTCAATCTCCACATTACCCAAAATCAATTTGCGATTCGGCACAAGTTTATGAACGTCATAACCGATTCCGAAACGTACCATCAATCTCACTCCTCAAAAAAAGATTCTGCAATGAGAACATCTTCCGGCGTTACCGTTTTTATATTTCTGTAGTCGCCGGGAATTACCTTTATTTTTTCGCCGATTTCTTCGACCAAATGCGCGTCGTCCTCACCGAAAAAATTTTCTTCCTCCGCCTTCGCGTAAGCGCGCAACAAAATTTCTTTGCGGAAACCCTGCGGCGGTTGAAATTCCATAAGCTCCGAGCGCGGCGGGGTTCGCACGACGAAACCGTTTTCGTCGGAAATTTTTATCGTATTTTTTTCCGGCACGGCAGCAGCCGCCGCTCCGAATTTTTTTGCGCCGTCGATAACGTCCTCGATCGTTTTCAAACTCACCGCCGGATGCAACGCGTCATGCGTCAAAATTATTTCCGTATCCTCCGGCAAAAATTTTAATCCGGTCGCCGTTGCCTTTTGCCGGGAATTTTCGCCGACGATTATTTTGTACGGTTTCAAATTTTTTTCCGCGTCGAGAATTTTTTTCACCGGCGCGACTTCATCTTCACCGACGACGACGATTAAAATTTTCACGCGCTCCGATTCGGAAAAAATTTTCAGCGTCCGGGACAAAAGCGGTTCGCCGGAAATTTGCAAAAAATTTTCTCCCGGTCGAATTGCACCGACCGCAAAAAATATTGCCGCGACCATTCGTCAACCTCCGTGAATTTAAATCAATCCGTCGGCGATAAATTTTTTTATCGCGACAGTCACGCCGTATTCGTTGTTGCTCACCGTTTGAAACTTCGCGACTTTTTTAATTTCCGGTCTGGCATTTTGCATCGCGTAACCGTAGCCGACCGACTGCAACATTTCGTAATCGTTCATGTAGTCGCCGAACGCCGCGCACTCCTCCGGCTTGACGTTCAATTTTTCCTGCAAAGTTTTTACCGCCAAACCTTTGTTGACTCCGGGCGTGTAAACGTCAACCCAACAAGGCGAAGTCTGCACGATGTCGAATCCCTCCGTGAACTCCGCGAGCAACTTGTCCAAAATTGTTTCTTTCGCGTGATTGGTGAAGTCGAAGAAAGACATTTTCAGCGAAACGTCTTCCACGTCCTCCAAATTATCGACGACTTGAACTTCGGAAAAGTACGTTGCAATTTCCGCTTTAATTTCCGGCGTTACCATATCTTTTTGAAGATAAGCAAATTTTTTTCCGCAAAAAACCGGAGCGACGCCGGGCATATTTTTTTCCGCAAATCTCAAAAGTTTTGCAACATTTTCGTGCGTCATGGTGAAACTGAAAAGTTCCTTGCCTTTTTGCAAGGCGAAAGTCCCGCCGTCAGCGATGAAAATAAATTCGTTCTCGTACTTCGTGAAAGATTTCAGCAGGGAAAAATATTGTCTGCCGCTCGTCGGAGAAAAAATCACGCCGCGCTTTTTCAATTCGGCGACAACCTCGTCAAAGTCCGGCGGCAGTCTGTTATCGTCCGTCAAAAGAGTTCCGTCCATATCGGAGAAAATTATTTTTATCATTCGCAAACCCCCGGTAATTTTCTTCGGCAAAAAAAATTTTCTTGATAAACATTTTCAATGCATTATAACATAAGCCGCAGAAAAATAAAGGAGTTTCGACGAATTTTTTTATTTTCCCGTTCGGGAGGATTGGCAAAACGAAATGACGAATTATTTTGTTTCGGAAGGAGAGAATTTCTTTTGGACAAAGCAAGATATTTTGCCGTGCAAACGGTTTACGAAGTTACCTGCAAAGGCGCGTATGCAAACGTCGCGCTTGCTCAAATTTTGCGCCGGGAAAAATTGAACGACTTGGACAGAAGATTTTGCACCGAGTTGGTTTACGGCACGATTAAAACCGGCGAATCGTTGGATTGGAAAATTTCAAAGTACCTCAATCGTCCGCCGGAAAAAGTTGACGAAAAAATTTTGTCGTTGCTCCGCGTCGGCTTTTACCAAATATTTTTTTTAAGCCGCGTCCCGAACTCCGCCGCCGTCAACGAGTCGGTGGAAATTGCGAAAAAAATTTCCGGTATCGGTGCGTCAAAATTTGTAAACGGTGTGATGCGTTCTGCCGTTCGCGAGCCGGAAAAATCAGACTTCCCGGACGACGAAAGCCCGGAGTCAATCGCGCTGAAAACTTTCCACCCTCTTTGGCTGGTGAATTTGTTAATCGACGAGTTCGGACTCAATGCGGCGAAAAAAATTTGCGAAACGGACAACATCGAACCGCCTTTGTGTCTGCGCGTGAATTTTTTAAAGACGACACGCGAAAAAATTTTGTTCGAGTTGAAAAAAATCGGCGCGGAAGTCACCGAGTCGAAACTTGCGCCGGAAGGACTTGTCTGCAGAAATTACGGTTCGCCGGACAATTTCAAACCGCTTAAAACCGGTTTGTGTCAAGTCCAGGACGAAAGCTCCATGTACGCCGCGCACGTTTTGAATCCGAAAGCCGGCGATTTCGTTATCGACTGTTGCGCCGCGCCCGGCGGGAAGGCAACGCACATTGCCGAGTTGATGAAAAATTCCGGGCGGGTCGTCGCGGCTGACATTTACGAAATGAAATTGCAACACATTCGGGAGAACGCGCACCGTTTGGGAATAAAAATTATCGAGCCGCTTTTAATCGACGCACGGGAGACAGGGAAAAAATTTTCCGGGCAAGCCGACAAAGTTTTGGTTGACGCGCCATGTTCCGGCTTGGGCGTGATTCGTCGAAAGGCTGATGTTCGGTGGAAAAAAAATCCGGACGAAATTGCAAAACTTCCGGAGCTGCAACTTCAAATTTTGAACGGCGCGGCGACTGCGGTAAAATCCGGCGGCACTCTGGTTTATTCGACTTGTACGATTTTGCGCCGGGAAAATGATGAAGTCGTCGAAAAATTTCTGGACGAAAACCCGGACTTCAACCTTACCGACAAAAAACTTTTTTTGACGCACGACACCGGCACTGACGGATTTTTCGTTGCGAAAATGGAAAGGAAATAATGGAAAAGAAAAATTTATTCGGAATGACTTTGCCGGAATTGGAAACGGAACTTTCCGACTTGCCGAAATTCCGGGCGAAACAAATTGCCGGGCGAATGTATCGGCAGGGCGCGACTTCCTTCGACGACATGACGGAGCTTTCAAAAAATTTGCGTGAGGACTTGGCGAAAAAATATTTCGTCCGGTCAGCGGAAGTCGTTCGGCAACTCGATTCCTCGGACGGCTTGACGACAAAATTTTTGCTGAAATTCCCGGACGGCGCGGCAGTCGAAACGGTTATCATGCGCCACGATTACGGAACCGGAATTTGTATCTCCGTTCAAGTCGGTTGTCCGATGGGTTGCAAATTTTGCGCCTCGACTTTGAAAAATTCGGAACGGAATTTGACGGCGGGCGAAATGCTGGAAGAAATTATTTTCGCCGAAAATTTTTTGCACCGGGAAAATCGAAAGGTTGACACGTTGGTTATAATGGGTACCGGCGAACCGATGCTGAACTTCGACAACGTGATAAAAATGCTCCGTCTGCTCCATGAAGAGTACACGCTCGGCTTGAGTTACCGGAAAGTGACGATTTCGACTTGCGGGATCGTGCCGGGCATTTACAAATTGATTGAGGAAAAAATTCCGGTGACGCTCTCGATTTCACTTCACGCGCCGACGGATAAATTGCGTTCGGAAATTATGCCGGTCAACTCGATTTTCGATCTCACTCAACTTTTGAAAGCCGGCGACGATTACGCTGAGGAAACCGGTCGCCGCGTGACTTACGAATATATTTTGCTCGGCGGAGTGAACGACACGGAGGAACACGCCCGGCAACTTGCGAAAATTCTTTCCGGGCGTTTGGCGAACGTGAATTTGATTCCGTTAAATCCGGTTGACGAAAGAAATTTTCAAAAGCCGACTCACAACGCGATTCAAAAATTTTTCCACTTCCTCAACACGCACGGAATAAACGCGACGATTCGCAAAGAGCCGGGCGCGGACATTGACGCGGCTTGCGACCGGTTGCGCCGGAAAAATTTGGAGAAAAAATAATGGCAACAGAGATTGAACGGAAATTTTTGATTGACGAAAAAAAATTCTCCGCGCAAAATTTGCCGGAGGGAGAAAAAATTTCGCAAGGCTACTTGGCGACGGAAAAAAATTGTGTCGTCCGAGTTCGCGTGAAAAAAAATCGCGCCTTCCTCACGGTGAAAAGTTCCAACGTCGGGATTGTGCGAAAAGAATTTGAATACGAAATTCCGGTTGCGGACGCGGAAGAAATTTTGAAACTCTGCGGGAAAAAAATTTTGCAAAAGGTTCGTTACAAAATCGAACACGCCGGAAAAATTTGGGAAGTCGATATTTTTGAGGGACGACACGCCGGTTTGATTCTCGCCGAAGTCGAATTGAACGCGCCGGATGAATTTGTCGAATTGCCGGATTGGGTCGGCGAAGAAGTTTCCGACGATCCGAAATATTTCAATTCAAATTTGGTCGGCGAATAAAAATCCTCAACGGAGGTTGTAATGCAAAAAATTTTTTTGGGAATAGGAATAGTGCTTATCCTGCTCGGAATTTTCGGCACGTCATACACCTGGCATTATGACCACAGGTCGGCGGAAACGCTGGAGGAGTACGCGAACATCGACTTTCAAGTTTCGCGGGACGTGAACGGAGAATTGGAAGGCGCGGTTATGAGTTTGTGGGATTATCGTTACGACAAAGCAAAACTTTTGCCGAAAGCGATGCTCTTCACCGACGGAGCTCCTTGGGAAATGCCCGCCGCGACGAAGCAAACGCCGGGAAAAATGTTTCATGAAAATAAATTGTTCGTCAACTTTCCGAAGTCCGCTTTGAAAGACTTGCTCCTGGCGAAAGAAATTCGGATAAGGTTTTACTACGACAACGGACAGACGATAGATTTGCCGATAAGTCCTCAAGGTCTTGTCGCGTGGCAAAGAAAATTACGGTGGTAAAAAAATTTTGGAGGAGGAAATAAATGTCGAACGAAAATTTTTTGACGATAGCATTACCGAAAGGAAAACTTTTCGGATTATCGACGGAGCTTTTAAAAAAAATCGGAGTGACTGCGGAAGGACTTCACGAAAAATCGCGCAAACTCATAATCACGAACGAGGAGGAGCGACTGAAATTTATCATAACGAAAACCGCCGACGTTCCGACTTACGTCGAGTACGGCGCGGCTGATTTGGGGATAATCGGCAAGGACGTTATCGCCGAATCCGAAAAAGATATTTATGAACTTTTGGATTTGGGTTTCGGAAAATGCCGGTTGATGATGGCCGTTCCGACAGAAAAAAAACGTGCGCGACTTGAAGATTATTCGCACACGCGGGTTGCAACGAAATTTCCCAAGACTGCCGAAAAATTTTTTGCCGGGCGCGGTATGCAAATGGAATACATAAAATTAAACGGCTCTATCGAATTGGGACCGATTGTCGGACTTTCCGAAAGCATCGTCGATATTGTCGAAACGGGTACGACACTTCGCGAAAACAATTTGGAAGAGATTGTCACCATAACCGATTTGACCGCCCGGCTGATTGCAAACCGGGTGAGTTACAAATTAAAATTCGACAGGATAAATTCAATGGTGAACGATTTGAAAAAATTTCTGTAAAAAAAAATGCCCCTCCGTCAAGAGGGACATTCCGCCGGTCAGAATCGACCGGCTTTTTTTATTTCGTTCGAGGTTGTTTCAAAATTATTTGATGCCTGCGCCGGTCAATGCATCGCGGACGGATTTTGCGGCTTTGTGCATTTTTTCGAGTTCGTCATCGGTGAGGTGTACTTCAAATACGCGCATAACGCCGTCTGCGCAAATCATACGCGGCATGGAAAGTGCAACGTCGGTAATTCCGTATTCGCCGTTCATGACTGCGGAGCACGGAAGGATTGTGTGCTCATCGTAAAGGACGGATTTAACGAAACGTGCCGCCGCCATTGCAACGCCGGTATTCGTGTAACCTTTTCTGTTGATAACGTCATAAGCGACTTGAACGAGTTCCTGTTCGATTGCCGCTTTATTGAGCGGTTCTTCATGATGGAAATATTCATCAAGTTTTTCGAGCGGGAAACCGGCGCAACCGGTCGTTGACCAGGCAACGAAAGCTGCGTTTCCGTGTTCGCCGAGAACGTAGCCGTTAATATTTTTCGGGTCTACTTCGTATTTGTTCGCGAGAATCCGGCGGAAACGATAAGTTTCAAGCATTGTGCCGGTGCCGAGAATTTTTTCACGCGGATAATCGAATTGGGTGCTGACAACGTAAGTTGCAACGTCGAGCGGGTTGGTGATCAAAATGATGATCGCGTCTTTGGTATATTTTTGAATTTCGCCGAAAACCGAACTCATGATTTTCGCGTTTGTGCCGGCGAGTTTGAGTCTGTCGGGAGTTTCGCCCGGACGAATCGAAGGACCCGCACAGATGATGACGATGTTTGCGTCTTTACAAACGCTGTAGTCATTGGTTGCGCGGAATTTAATATTTGTGCTGTAAACACAAGCGGTTGCGTGGCTGGAGTCGGTTGCTTCGCCCCAAGCTTTGTCCTGATTGAGGTCAATCAAATCAATTTCTGATGCCAACTGGAAGTCTGCGAGTTTGTTTACCACTGCCGAACCGACGTTGGAAGTACCGACGACAACAATTTTTCTGCGATTGCCCATGTTAAAATCCTCCCTTTTCAAACAAAAAAACTTACCGGGAAAAATTTATCTCCCGGTTGAAAGCTTACAACTTTTGGCTTTTTGCGTCAAGATATTTTCCGAAAATTTCACAAATAACCGGAAAGATTTTTGCAATTTTTAAAAAGTTGACAAATAATTGGCGTTTAATATTTTTCTGCGACGTGAAAAATATTTTCGCCGACTTTTATGTTGACGCAAATTTTTTATACAACTTCATCAACTCCGCGACAATTTCCGATTCAGATAAATTTTTGTCGAAACCGTAAGCCGCCATAACCGCTTTGTCGTTCTCGGCGTGGGCTTTGCGTAAGTCCGGCGGCATTGTGTTTTCGTCGTACAGGTCGGCAAGCGTCGCGTCCGGATATTTCGCCCGAACGTCCAAAATTTTTTGAGCGGTCTGCTCTATTTTTTTGCGCTGACTTTCGGTCGGCGAACACCATACAAAATTATTGTAAACGATGTCCTTTGAATACCGGTACCGCATTTCCAAACGCCCGGCAACCGCGCGAACCCAAGCCATGTGAACCGACGAAGTCAAAATTCCGAAATGATAAATCGTCGCGTCCGGAATAATTTGCACTGCGTCGTTGGTAATGTTGTCCGAATTTAAAAATCCAATCGGCAAATAACATCTGTTTTCCGATGAATGACGCGGGACGAGAATAAAATTTTTTCCTTCAGGCTGAGTAATCTGGGCAAAAAGTGTGGGCGTATCTGCAAATTTTCTGATACCTGCGGCGATACTTTGGGAGCGTTTGTCTTTGCAAGCTTTAATCCTTTTCATAACGAGAGGAAGTTTTTTCAATTCGCCGGGATTTGCATTGACGAGCCACAGGCAATATCTTTTTTTGTCGTGCAAAAATTCTTCGGCACCCAAAAGCGGACGGATAAATTTTTCGGCACCGGGATTTTTGGAAATCAATTCGTCACGTTCTTCCGGCGACAAAATTAAATTTCCCCAGTCGGCAGGTTTATTTCCGTAAACCATTTGCGGCACATCATCGGACAAAGGTTTATTTCTGCTCAAAATTAAAATGTTCGGAGCGTCGAGAAGGTAACCGTTTATATTCTCGGCAAAAATTTTTTGCTCACCGTCAAAAATAATTTTCTCGTCGCGTTCAAAATTTGCAAAGCCGATAATGACACAGTGAACGGCGGCTTTCTGAATTGATTCGCTGTCCCATTTAAAAGCTCTGCAAGCGAAATTGTAATCGACGTTCAAGAACGGTAAAAATCTTGCGACGGTTTCGCCTTGCGTGATTGAATTTGTGGAAACAAAAGCAACTTCAATTTTC
>CAJOFG010000023.1 GCA_905233965.1 uncultured Selenomonadaceae bacterium | reverse complement strand
CCTTACTTCCAAAAGCCCGATGTTCATCAATATGTTTACCGAAGTCAAAAGCAAAGCATAGACGACGGCGGTAATTAAAATTCTTTTCATAATTCGGTTTTGAATTTTCCGGACTTCGATGCTCAAAAAAATTTCTTGAATGTCAAAATATTTTGTCCGTCTTTGTGTTCGTAAAAAAGCTCGTCAACATTTTTTTTGACAAGAAAAATTCCCAGCCCGCCCGGCGAACGCTCTTCCAACGTCAAGCCGGTATCCGGGTCTTTATGCTCCAAAGGATTGTAAGGAACGCCGGAGTCAATGAAGGTTACGATTAAGGCGGCGGGGTCGTCCTCAAATTCTTTGCAAATCGTGCATGAACCGGTGCCGCCTTCGTAAGCGTAACTTGCCACGTTGACGAAAAGCTCTTCCATGACCAATTCGATCTGCATGATAATTTTCACGGAACAACTTTTTTCTTCCATCGAACTGATTATAAATTCGGTTACGGTCGCCAAATTTTCAACCTTCGCATCGACAGTAATTTTTTCCATTTCGTCACCTTACTTCTCGATGTTCATAAGGTCGGCAAACCCGGTCATCTCCAAAACTTCCATAACCGTTTCGTCCACGTGGCGAATTTTCATGCTGCCTTGTTTGTTCATGCGTTTTTGCGCCATGAGCAGAACGCGAAGTCCGGCAGATGCGAAATCGAAAATCAATTCTTTTACTCCGTCAAGCGACGAATTGAGTTCGTTCGTCAAATTTTGTGCATTCGATGCGTCGAGTCTGCCCGTGATTGTCAAGGTCAAAGTTGTGCCTTCCAATGTCTTTGTAATTTCCATGTTAAAAAAAACTCCTTTCGATTTTTAAACGAATTCAGTCGCCCATTTTCCGGGCAATCATTTTATTTATGCAATGGCGGTGAGGTTTTCCTCCGCCGGCGCAGTTGAAACAAACTTCTTCGGTAACTTCCAATTTCCAATTTTTTCCGTAATAAGAATAAAGTTCCGCCGAATCGAAATAATTCATTTCGGGTTTCCAATCGGGCGGCGAAGGAATGAAAGATTTTTCGACGAACGCGTTAAACGCATTTATTCCGCCCGTGACGGTGTGGTCTTGAATCATTTTGAAAAAATTTTTCCTGTCTTCGGGACTGAGATATTGAAAAGTGCCGGACGAATAAATTATATCGAAGTCGGTTTCGAGTTGATAATTTGCAATGTCGGCGCGGAAAAAATTCACGTTCACGCCGACGGACTCGGCAAGTTTTTTTCCCTTGTCCAACGCTTTTTGCGAAATGTCGAAAGCGGAAACTATGTAACCGTTCCGCGCAAAAAATACCGATGTGTTTCCTTCGCCGCAACCGATTTCCAAAATGTTCACCGGTTTTGTCGGCGGCACGAGTTCGAGAAGTGAACGCGCCATGCCGATAATTTTTCCGTTTTGATAATATCCTTTGTCGCTCTCTTTGAATTGATCTTCGTAGCGGGTGATCAACAAATTTTTTGTCCTGTATCCGAAAAGCGCGTCAATGTCCGTGTCGAAAATTGCCGCTATCTGCGGGAGCATATCGACATCGGGTCTGCTCTGTCCGTTTTCCCAACGCGAGACCGATTGAGGAGTTATGCCGAGTTTTTTTGCCAAATCTTCCTGCGTGAAACGATTTTTTTTCCGGAGTTCAAAAATTCTGTCTGCCAAAAAATGATCTTTCTTCTCTTTCATTTTTTTTTCTTTCACCTTTGCCGCATCCCTTTCCGAAAATAAAGCTGCGTTAATTGCTTTAAAGATTGTCCTCCAACTTCAAAATAACGTCCCGAATTTCCGCCGCCCTCTCGAATTCCAGAGCTTTGGAGGCCTCTTTCATTTGTGCCGTCAAAGTTTTGATTAAATTTTTTCGTTGCGCTGAGGTTAATTTTTTCAAAAGTTCCCCGACATTTTTTTCCTTATCCTTTGCCGCCTTTTTCACCGGCAATTCGATCAACGGAGAAATCGGCTTTATAATTGTATGCGGAATTATATTATTTTTCAAGTTGTAATTTTGTTGAATTTTTCTTCTCCGTTCCGTTTCGTCCATCGCACGTTTCATCGAGTCGGTAATTTTGTCCGCGTACAAAATAACTTTGCCGTGAACATTTCGCGCCGCACGTCCGATTGTTTGAATCATGGAAGTTTCGGAACGGAGGAAACCTTCCTTGTCCGCGTCCAAAATTGCGATTAAAGAAACTTCCGGCATATCCAAACCTTCGCGCAGAAGATTTATCCCGACGAGTACGTCAAATTTTCCGGCGCGCAGATCGTGAACGATTTCCGCCCGTTCGATTGTTACAATGTCGGAGTGCATATAACGGACTTTAATTCCGGCGTTGCTCAAAAAATCCGTCAACTCTTCGGCAAATTTTTTCGTCAGCGTCGTTATCAAAATTCTTTCGTTGACTTTGACGCGCTCTTGAATTTCCGAAATTAAATCGTCAATCTGATTTTCAATCGGGCGGACTTCAACTTCCGGGTCAAGCAAACCGGTCGGACGAATTATCTGTTCGACGGTCTGCCCGGATTTTTTCAACTCGTATTCTGCCGGCGTTGCCGAAACGCAAATCATTTGATAAATTTTTTCGTTGAACTCGTCGAAAGTCAGCGGGCGATTGTCCGACGCGCTCGGAAGTCGGAAACCGTTTTCGATGAGCGAAGATTTTCGCGAACGGTCGCCGGCATACATTGCGCGAATTTGCGGAAGTGTTGCGTGCGACTCGTCGATAACCGTCAAAAATTTTTTCGGGAAATAATCAATCAGCGTGAAAGGAGGTTCGCCTTCTTCCCTGCCCGTCAAATGCCGGGAATAATTTTCAATCCCGGAGCAATAACCGATTTCTTGAATCATTTCCAAATCAAAATTTGTCCGCTGTTCAATTCGTTGCGCCTCAATCAATTTGTTTTGCGCCCGGAAATATTCGACTTGATTTTTCATTTCCTCCCGAATATTTTTTTCCGCACGAATCAAATCCTCCGGCTCGGCGACGTAATGAGATGCCGGGAAAATAAAAATTTCTTCGCGCACGCCGTAAATTTTTCCGGTCAAAATTTCAAACTCGGTTATCCTGTCCACTTCGTCGCCGAAAAGTTCAATCCGAATTGCGCGCCCGTTGTAACCGGCCGGCGTGACTTCGACGACATCGCCGCGCACCCGAAATTTTCCGCGCTCTATGATAACGTCGTTCCGCTCGTAACGAATCGAGACAAGCCGGCTTAAAATTTCTTCGCGTTCAATCGTCTGCCCTTTGTAAATGTGGAGCAACATTTTGGAATAATTTTCCGGCGAACCCAATCCGTAAATGCAGGAAACGCTGGCGACAATTATAACGTCGTTCCTCTCGAACAGACTGCACGTCGCGGAGTGCCGCATTTGGTCTATCTCGTCATTTATCGACGCATCTTTTTCAATGTAAGTGTCGGTGGCGGGAATGTAAGCTTCCGGCTGATAATAATCGTAGTAGCTGACGAAGTAGCCGACGTAATTTTCCGGAAAAAAACTTTTGAACTCCGACGCAAGCTGAGCGGCAAGAGTTTTATTGTGCGCGATAACCAAAGTCGGAAGTTGAACCCGTTCGATGACTTTTGCTATCGTGTAAGTTTTTCCGGTACCGGTCGCGCCGAGCAAAACTTGAGTCAAAAGTCCGTTTTCTATTCCCTCCGATAAATTTTCTATTGCTTGAGGTTGGTCGCCCGTCGGATTGAACGGAGCGACAACTTTAAATTTTTTCTCCATAAAATTTTTTCACCGCCGAAAACATTTTTACCAAAGTATAAAAAAAAATTCCCGGAATGCAAACCGGAAAAAATTTTTTGTATGAGAAAATTTTTTATTCGGGGAAAAAAGTTTTCAAAGTTTTTGCGTCGGATTTTTTTCCGAAGTACGAACCGATTAAAAATAAAATCAGCGAAACGGTTATCCCGATTGTAATTTGGTGCAGGTTGAAAAATTTGAATCCCGCCGCCTGAGCAGCGCAATAAATTATCGTGCCGCCCGTCATGGAAAGTATCGCGCCGAATTTGTTCGCGCCCTTCCAAAAAAGTCCCAAAAGGAGCGTCCAGAAAAATGCCGTTTCCAATCCGCCGAACGCAAACATATTTATCAGCCAAATCAAACTCGGAGGAGTCAACGCGATTACAAAAACCGTCACGCCGATTACCGCCGTCGTCATCATCGACAAAATTTTCAATTTCTCCGGGCTTACGTTCTCGGATTTTTTTTCCTTGTAATGCAAATAAATATCTTTGACGATTGCGCTCGACGCGACGATTAAAAGTCCGGAGATTGTCGAAATTGATGCGGCAAGCGGACCGATTATCGCAAAGACGACCAGCGAAGGCGGCATAACCGTTGCTATCGTCGTCGGAATTATGTTATCGACTCCGCCGTAACTTGCCGCATCTCCGGTTAAAACTCCGTGCGCCAAAATTCCGGTGAAATTTATTCCGATGTTCATGAACCCGACGACAACCGTCCCGATTAACATTGCCTCATGAAGTCCTTTCGTATTTTTGTAACTGATTCCGCGAACGACAGATTGCGGCAGTGCGATTGTACAAATTCCGACGAGCAACCACTGAGTGAAATAAATTGTCCAAGGCATATGTCCGGCGGAGAACGGCTCAAACATTTCCGGATGATTCGTTTCCAGCGTCGTCATGATTTGTGAGTAACCGCCGCCGGCTTGCAAAACGAAATGCAGGAGCAAAATTATTCCGATCATCATCATTATCGCGCAAATCGTATCGGTAAACGCAACGGCACGAAAACCTCCGACCGAAGTGCAAACGACGACGATTAACCCGAACAAAATCAAACCGACTTCGTAGCCGTAACCGGTAACCGCCGAAAATAATTTCGCGCCGCCGACAAATTGCGCCGTCATCGTTCCGCAGAAAAAAAGCACGATAACGAACGCGGCGAACGCGGCAAGAAAATCCGATTGAAACCTTGCGCGAATTATATCGACGACGGTAACCGCATTTAATTTTCGTGCAAGAAGTGCAACGCGCTTTCCGAAAATTCCCAGCACCAAAAAAATTGCCGTGACTTGAACGACTGCCATATAAATCCAGCCGAATCCGATTTGAAATGCCATACCCGGTCCGCCGACGAACGAACTTACCGAACTGTAAGTCGCGACCGTCGTCATTGCCAAAACAAAGCCGCCCAAATTTCTGTTGCCGATAAAACCCGCCTGTCTTTGCCGGACGTAAACGCTTATCCCTATCATTGCCGCCATGAAAAAAATCAGCGGCAGGAGTACGGAAAAATTTCCTCCCTCATTCATCTTTTTCGCCCTCCAAATCCATGTCGCTGAAAAGTTTCCGGCTCAAAACAAAACTGATTCCGATTCCGCAGAACCAAACGCCGATACTCCCCAAGACAGCCCACAACGGCAGACGAAAAATTTTCACGTCAAACGATGCCGTTCCGAATCCGGCGACGAACCAAAAAACAATCAGCCCGGCAAGCGCAATTCCGGTATAAGCCGCCTCGCGTTTCACCAAGCTGAATTTTTTCGCGTCATTCATTTTTTCCGACATAAAAAACACCTCCGGTCTTGTTCCCGAAAAAGGATACAAGCTTTTCGAGTTAAAAAAATTTCGCCGAACAAAAAAACTGCTCAAGCATAACGTCAAAGTACGTTTGCAAAAATTTTTTCGTTCCGCTCATCAACGCCGGATAAATTATCATAAAAAAATTTCGTTGTCCACAAATTTATCGGCGGCAAAAAAATTTTCTGCGACGCAAAAGGTTTAAACTCTTGAATGTGGAAATTTAAACCGGTAAAATGATTTCGGTTTGATAATTCTGAAATATTTTTCGTTCAAGGAGGTAAATTTAATGGCACTCAGACAGGAAAGCACCGGCTCCGGCTCGGAGGACATGAAACTTAAAAAATTTACGGCAATGGTTCAAAATACCGATCGTCATCTCGCCGGACGCAGCGGCAGCGTCTTTATGTTCGGCGGCGCAAACGCGAAATACAAAACTTATTTCGTGCCGCAATTCAAACGCTACAATTCCGATTCATTTATCGCGATTATGGAAGGAATTTTCAATCCCGGAAAATCCGGTCCGCTCGAAAAATTGGATGAGCTCGGACTCGTTCAAGTTTACCGCGACGCAAAAAGCAAACCGTCGGAAAAAGGTTTCAACGAATTTTACCGCTTGATTTTCTGGCTCCTGTTCGGCGCGGCGATTAACGACGAAATTTACAACGGCGAAATTTCAAACATCGTCGATCTTGCCTATTGCTTGGGTTTCGATGAAGCTTTGATGAGGGATTGGTGTAAAGCGGTTGCCTACATTCTCGACGGCGGACAATTTGCCGAAAATTGTTCTCTCCAACTCGAAACTCCGGAAGGCAACGCATTTTTCCTGCACAAAAAAGGTTGAGGTGACCGGCATGGCTAAAAATGTTTCCGTAGTGCTTGCGGCGGCAAAATCAAAAGGCGGTTGCAGAAAAATCAAAGAGCCTTACAAACCTTCACCGGCTTTAATGCAAAAAATTTCGGCTGAAGATCGTGAGAAGTCGAAAAAACTTTTGGCTGTCGTCCATGAGGAGCTTGTTACAAAAATTTTCGACGTGAACATTTACACAAATAATTTGCTCAACATTGCGGCACCGGCAATCGGAGAAATAAATTTCGACATCGACGCGGGCACTCGCGGAATGGTGAAAATCGTTGACGAATCCGGAATCCGTTTCGGCGTGAACCGATTTTTGAAAGTTATTTTCTGATTTATCACAAAAGGTATTGCATACCGGCGCGGCTTGTGGTATTATACCGCCGTGTTGCGGAAGGAGTGGCGAAAAATGGACATGAGTATCGCGGCAATGTCGGTTGACATGAACATGGCGAGAGTGCAAGAGGAATTGGGAATCGCCGTTCTGAAAACCGCAATGGACATGACGGAGGACACCGCCCTTTTGGACGAAGTCCTTCAAAGCGTTGACCCGAATCTCGGGAACAACATCGACATCACGGTTTGAAAAATTCTTGCCCTTTGCGGAATTATCCGGTAAAGTGTGCAAGTGATTTTAAAAATCATAGGAGGAAAGATTTTTATGACTAAAACAGAATTGGTTGCAAACGTTGCCGAAAAAGCCGGCATCGATCGCAAAAGAGCAGACAAAGCTGTCAACGCGGTTTTTGAAGCAGTCAAACAGGCGTTGGTCGAAGGCGACAAAGTCCAGATCATCGGTTTCGGAACTTTTGAAAATCGTGCACGCAGCGCACGCAAAGGTCGCAACCCCCGTACGGGCGAAGAAATTCAGATCAAAGCATCTAAACTTCCGTCCTTCAAAGCAGGCAAAGCACTTAAGGACGCTGTGAATCCTTAATTTAAATTTTCCGCAGAGTCGCGCCGAAAGATTTTTCGGTTCGGCTCTGTTTTGTTTTTACGGAGATTTTTTTGTCGGGGAGGAAATTTTTTTGTTTAAGACGGCAATTATCACCGGCGGGACTTCCGGCATCGGGTTGGCGACGGCGAAAATTTTTTTGTCCGAAAATTATAATTGCGTTCTCATCGGACGGAGCGAAAAAAATTTTGCGCGAATCAAACCGGAATTGTCCGGACGTTTTGAATTTGTTCCGGCAGATGTCGGGCGCGTCGAAGAATGCGAACGCGTAATCGAACGGACGAAAAAAATTTTCGGCGGCATTGATGTTTTGGTGAACAACGCCGGGATTTACACGGAGGGCGCGATAATCGACGTGACGGAAAAAGAGTTTGACGAAATTTTTTCGACGAACGTAAAAGGAACTTTTTTTATGTCGCGGGCGGCGATTGAGGAATTAAAAAAATCCGGCGGCTCGATTGTCAACGTGTCGAGTGATGCCGGACTTCGCGGAAATTATTTTTGCGCCCTCTACGCGGCAAGCAAAGGTGCCGTCATCGCGTTTACGAAATCTCTTGCGCTTGAACTTGCAAGTTTTTCCGTCCGCGTGAATTGCGTTGCGCCGGGAGATATTGAAACGCCGGGAACTCAAAGGCAGTTGAAAAAATCCGGCGAAACAATTTCCGACTTGGCGAAATTTTATCCGCTCGGCAGAATCGGTCAGGCGCAAGAAGTTGCGGAGGCAATTTATTTTTTGTCGTCGCCGAAAGCCGGATTTATCACCGGAGCGATTTTAAGCGTTGACGGCGGCTTGACCTGAATAAAAAAAATTTCCCGGACGTAATGCCGGGATTTTTTTCAACTTATATGAATTTTGCTCCGAATCAATTTCTTTTTGTTTTTTTCCGGTAATAAAGCACTCCGATTACGACGACGCAGACAACCACGAAAATTATGCTCGCCGCGTGTCCCGCCTCCAAAAGATATTTCCAACTTTTGCCGAACATTTTTCCCAAAAACAAAATTAACGCCGTCCAAGGGAGCGAACCCAAAAAAGTGTAGAACAAAAACGCTTTGAAATTCACTCGGGCAAATCCGGCCGGAAGTGAAATAAAAGTTCGGACGACCGGCAACATTCTACTGAAAAAAACCGCTCGTATTCCGTACTTGTCAAACCAGCGTTGCGCCAAATCTACGTGAGATTTTTTGACGAGAAAATATTTTCCGTACTTGTCAACAAATTTTCTGCCGCCGGTACTTCCGACGACGTAAGCGAAAACCGAACCCGCCATGCCGCCGATCATTCCGGCAGTCATCGCGCCGGTGAAAGTCATTCGTTCATCGAAAATCAGATAGCCGGCGAAACCCAAAATCAATTCGCTCGGAATGGGAATACAGGCATTTTCCATCGCCATCAAAACGGCAACGGCAAAATATCCGTAAGAGTCAATGAAGTCCAAAAAATTTTGCATCAAGGCATCGGACATATTTTTTTAATCAGCTCCTCAAAATTTTTACTTGATAATCATCACCGGAATTTTGGATTCTTCGACGACTTTCTGACTTACCGAACCCAAAATCGCGCCTTTGAACAGCCCCAGACCGCGACTGCCCATAATAATCATATCGGATTCTTCGGCGGCGGCAACTTTTAAAATCGCCTGATGAATTGAACCGCTCTCAACGTGTTTTTCCGCTTCAATCCCCTCCGGAAGTTTCGTCCAAATTCTGTCGAAAACCAAATGACTCGGAATATCTTTGTTGATGTCACCGGAGACGTAGAGAAAATCCATTTTGGCGTTACACTTCGTCGCAAGGTAAATCGCTTCATCAACGGCTTTGCAACCGTTCACCGAACCGTCAACCGGCACGAGAATTTTTTTTATCGAACTCATTTTAAAATCCCTCCCGTTTCAAAAATATTTATCAACGTCTTTATTAAAATCGTCCGCTATGTTCCAATCCTCCGCAAATTTTTTTCAATTTGTTTTTCGCGCCGACGGAGCAATTTTCCTGCAAGAAAATCATCAATAATAATTTTTCGGTGCAGGATTGTCGGAGAATTGCAACACGTTACGACAAATCGACACGCCCCGGGCTTTTGTTCACTTTGCAAGTATTGTGATTTGGTTGAAATGATTTTTGTCCAAACTTCCCGGTGTCGCATTTTGAATTTTTTTGTCTTGACAAATCCGGTTTAAAATTATCTAATTCCACTTTAAGAATAAAATTATTTTTACTTGATATTGAGGTTTGAAATGATTAAACTTTCGGGAATTGAAAAAATTTACGACACTCCCTCCGGAAAAATCCACGCCTTGAAAGGTATCGACTTGCGAATTGAGAAGGGAGAAATTTACGGGATAATCGGGTTGAGCGGAGCGGGAAAATCGACGCTCGTCCGGTGTATCAATATGTTGGAGCGACCGACGAAGGGAGAAGTCATCGTTGACAATCTCGACATGATGAAACTTTCGGAAAGCGAATTGCGCGACGCACGAAAAAATATCGGAATGATTTTTCAACACTTCAACCTTTTGAGCTCCGCGACGGTTTACGATAACATTGCTTTTCCTTTAACCTTGTCCGGTGTTTCTTCCGGAGAGATTGAAAAAAAAGTTACTCCGCTTTTGGAATTGGTCGGGCTTGCCGATAAAGCGAAACAATATCCGGCGCAACTCAGCGGCGGACAAAAACAGCGCGTCGGAATTGCGCGGGCGTTGGCAAGCGATCCTAAAATTTTACTCTGCGACGAGGCGACAAGCGCACTTGACCCGCAAACGACAAAATCAATTCTTGCACTCATCAAAGACATCAACAAAAAATTTAAATTAACCGTCGTCGTCATCACTCACGAAATGCAAGTCATCAAAGAAATTTGTGACAAGGTTGCCGTAATTTCCGACGGAGTTATTGCCGAGCGCGGTGACGTGCTGGACGTTTTCACGAATCCGCAACACGCGATAACGAAAGAATTTATCAGTGTCCTTTTGTCAAACGAATTGCCGGCTGCTTTTCGCGGAAATGAAATTTCCGAAACGAAAACACCGGGAAGTTTGCTTTTGCTCCGGCTGATTTTTTTGGGCGAAAGTGCCGACGATCCGGTTCTTGCCGAAATGATTCGCGCCTGTGACGGTCTGGAATGTACGATGCTTTTCGGAAACTTGGACGAAATTCACGGCGTTCCTTTCGGCAGAATGATTGTAGGCTTGAGCGGCAAAGAATCCGCCGTTCAAAATGCGTTGGATTTTTTGGGCGGCAAAGATGTCCGCGTTGAAGTGATAGGTTACGTTCGCAGAAATTTTTCCGGAGGTGAGCAAAATGTTGTCGGCTGAAATTATTCCGCTCCTTACAAAGGCACTCGGCGAAACAATTTACATGGTAGCCGTTTCAATGTTCATCGCCTCGTTAATCGGTATTCCTCTCGGCGTACTTTTGCACACGACGGACAAAGGACAAATTCTGGAAAATTTTCCGCTGAACCAAACAATCGGCTCGGCAGTAAATGCAATTCGTTCAATCCCTTTCATAATTTTGATGTTCGCGATAATTCCGCTTACGCGACTTTTGGTCGGCAGTGCGATAGGGACGACGGCGGCGATAGTTCCTCTGGTTCTCGCGTCGATACCTTTCATCGGGCGGCAGGTGGAAACTTCGTTAAAGGAAGTTCCCGCCGGCTTGGTTGAGGCGGCTTTGTCGATGGGCGCGACTCCCGGACAAATTATTTCAAAAGTTTTGTTACCGGAAGCGATGCCCGGAATAGTTTCGCAACTCACGACGGTTATAATCGCGCTCGTCGGCGAATCGGCAATGGCGGGAGCGATCGGCGGCGGCGGTCTCGGCGACCTGGCAATTCGTTACGGTTACCAAAGATTTCGTCCGGAAGTAATGCTGGCAACCGTTATAATTTTAATCGTGCTGGTGCAACTCGTTCAATTCGCCGGAAACACTCTTGCAAAAAAATTGAACAAGCGATAAAAAAAATTTTCCGGTTAAAAAAATTTTGGGGAGGTGTTACTTGTTTATGTCGGGAAATTTTTTTCAAGTCGATAAAATCGAGCAACGCCTTTTTTATTACCTTTGCGGAGTTGCTTTTTTTCTGCCGTTCTCAAAAGCGGCATCAAATATTTTTTTGGGATTCTCGCTCCTGGCATTTTTCCACAGAATGTTTCGCAAGCATGACGACGCGGCAAAAAATTTCCGGGAGTGCAAAAAAATTTTTGAGCCGATCGGCGCACTGCTCGCGGCGGTTTTGATTTCCGCGCTGTTCTCCGGAGAAATTGCGGAAGGATTGATAAATTTTACGAACAAATATATTTTCCATATGTCGGCGATGTTGCCGATAATTTTTGTGCGGTTCGACAGGGAAAAAATTTTTCGGCTGTTCAAATTTTTAATCGCCGGAGTTTTTATCAGTAACCTTGTCGTCGTGATTCAAGCATTGCCGCACCTTGATGCAAGGCGTTGGCGATTCGGCGGGACGCTCTCCGTGATGTCGCAGGGAAGTTTGCTGATAATGTTCCTGCCGGTTTTTTTGATTCTGCTGATGTATTTGAAACGCCGGAGTTTAAAAATTTTGGTCTTGCTCGGATTTGTGAATTGTCTTTTGGCAATGATTTTCAACGGGACGCGCGGAGCATGGGTCGCCGCATTGGTTTTGGTTCCCGCAATAATTTTTTTGTACTTCGGATTCACAAAAAAATCCGTCGCGGGATTTTTAATTTTCGTTTTCGCGACGGGATTGATTTTTTTTACGGTGCCGGCATTTAAACGACGCGCTTGGTCGATAAGGAGCATGAAAATGCGCTCGAACGTCGAAAGATTTTTGATGTGGGAAAGTGCCTTCAATATGTTCAAAGACCACCCGCTGACCGGTGTCGGCTACGGACAATACGGCAAGGCTTATCAAACAAAATACATTTTGCCGAAGGCGCGCGAAAAAAATTTGGTGCACGCACACAGCAACGTAATGCAAATGTTGGGTGAGTGTGGAATTTTGGGATTGTCGGCATTTCTTTTTCTGTGGCTGTATCTTTCGATTTTCGCTTTGCGCGGTTGGCGGCGCGAAAAAAATATTGCCTGCCTGATGTTTTTGTGTATGCTGTGGGGAATGATGTTGCACGGGCTGACGGAATTTAATTTTGAAGCCTCCGTGCCGAGTAAAATTTTATGGTTCTCTCTTGCCCTGTGCTTGGCTTACATGAGATCGGAAAATTCAAAGTTGTTGCCCGAAAACGGAGGGATAATTTCTTGACAAATTACGACGGACTTTACAACAAAAATTATTTCGGCGATTTCCTTTCGACAAATAATTTTTCCGAAAAAAAATTGAGTTTTCAAGTCATCGAAAACGGAATGATCCTGCCGCATAAAACTCCGGAGGCAACAAAGACCGGAGCCGGCGGTATCGTTGACGCGGACGGAAATTTTGTTGAAGGCAGTTTCATTCATCGCGGTATCGGCGGGGCGTATTCGCCGGAAGAAATTGTTCAAAGCGACGAAACGGTGATTTATTTCGGAATGATTGTCAGCGTTTGGGGGCATTGCCTTACCGACAATTTGAAACGCGCCTGGTTTTTGAAGAGCAAAATTTTTCGCAAAGAATTTAAAAAATGTAAAATCGTTTACGTTCCGATGTTCGGCGGTATCGTTCCGGCTTTCGCGGAGCTTTTGAAAATTTTGGAGATTGACGTCAAAAAGTTGGTGCCGATTGAAAGACCGACGCGGTTTAAAAAAATTATTTTGCCGGACGAATCTTTTTTTCTCGGCAGGAGCGAAAATTTTTCCGACGCGACTTTAAAATTTGTGGACGGGACGCGAAACAATTTCGGCGGGCATGACAAAATTTTTTTCACTTCCGAATACGTCGAAACGATTGACCGCGTGAGAAATTTTGCGCGGAAAAAATTTTCCCGGCTGTCCGACAAAAAATTTTATTTCTTCTACGGCAGGAATCAGACCGGCGAACAAAGACTTGCCGAATATTTTCAAAGCAAAGGTTACGCGAAAATTATTCCGCAGGATTTGTCGCTTGCCGAGCAACTGAATATTTTGGCGAACTGTGAAAATTTCGCGTCGGTTACCGGCTCAATCTCCCACAACATAATTTTTTTGCCGGACGGAGCGAACGCCGTACTTATTCCGCGCCGTGCCGCCTTCGTGAACATTTGGCAACAGGCGTTGAATAAAATTCACGACTTGAATATTTTTTACGTCGATTCTGCTTTATCACTGTACCCGGTCGACTACGGAGGACCTTTTTGTTACATTGTCAGTGAGAGGTTAAAAAATTTTTTCGGCGACGTTCACCCGGAAAAATATGACGACGAAGATTTTGTCGCGTTCATGATTTACTCGAAATTTGCGCGTGAACATGATATGCAAATGAATCCGGACGAAAAAAAATATTTGGAAAAAGTTTTGCCGGAATTTTTTTCGCAACTCAAACAAAGTCCGTTGCTGTCCGGAAAAAAATAAAGTCCCTTCAACTTTCGCCGAAAGGACTTCTCCCGAAGGAGGACAAAAATTTTTCGTCAAATCATATTTTTTTCGTAAGCGTCGTAAAGTGCTTTCAATTCCTCAATCTTTTTTTGATGCCTTGTCGTATTTTTCGGACTCAAACGCTTCAATCAGTCGGGTGAACAAAGATTTTTGATCCATCGAATCTTTTGCAAGTTCGGCGCGGAGCATAAGAATTTTATTCCAGTTGTAAGCGTCGCGGTCTGTCAAAAATTCCGCGTCGATTTTTTTTGCCTTCCTGACGGTCGTGCGGAGTTCCGGCAGAATCCGGGAAATCAATTCTGTTTTCCACCGGAGAAGTGCGCCGTCCCGGAATGCACAAATAATTTTTTCGCGCAAAGCCCCGCCGCTTGAAATGACTTGCAATTTGTCCGGATATTTTTCAAACGCCGCCATATTTTCCCAAACGGTTGCCGGAGGTGCGCCGAAAAGTTTGTTGCGCTCTTTGTCGGTGTAATCCTCGAAAACGTCCTCCTCACTGCGATAGGCGCGATCTTTTTCGAGATAAAATCCTTCGTCGCCGGCTTTCTTGCTGAGTTCGGCAAGAAGTTCGTCCGTCGTGTGATTGACAGCCATTTTAATTCCGTCGAGAATAGCGGAGTAAGACGCGGCGAGAACAAGATAAGTATTCGTGTACGGGTTACAGGCGCGAAGTTCAAAACGGGTCGCCATCGGATTTTTCAAGTCGCGAATCAAGCCGGCAAGAATCGTCCGGTTTCTGCTCGGAATTTTCGGCGAATGTCCCAACGAAGTGACGATACAAACCGGAGCCTCAAAACCGGGTTTCAATCTGTTCAGCGAATCATTCGTCGCGCTGACAAAAGGATTGATGACTTCGTAATTTTTCAGCAACCCCATAATCGCGCCGTAGCCGACCGCACTCATGAAATCTTTTTCCTGATTTTTCGCGGCGAAGAGGTTATGAAGTTTTCCGTCCGCCGTGACTGCCGCCAAACCGATATGAGTATGTTCGCCGTTACCGGCAAGCCCCGTCATCGGTTTTGCTTTGAAACTGACTTCCAAACCGTTTGCGCGGAAAATTTCTTTGACAATCATGCGAACCAAAATTTCATTGTCCGCCGCCTGCACCGCATCGGAAAATTTCCAGTCAATTTCCAACTGTTCGCAAACGTGAGTTAAATGTCCGGACTCGTCGATTTGCGCTTTCAAGCCGCCGACTTCCTTATGCCCCATTTCGACTTTCAAACCGTATTTGTCAATCTCAAGCAAAGCCTGTTCAAGTGCGCAACGAACCGCGCCGTGAGTCCTCTCCCAATACTGCTCCTGCATGACCTGCGACGCGCTCATCTCTTCGACGGACGCTTCCTCAAGCGGAGTCTTTACCCAAAATTCCAATTCGGTCGCCGAAGTGAAAACAATGTCGGTAACGTCTTTTCCGTTTACGTCCAAGCCGCTGATGTTCGGATTTTTATGGAACAAATCCACCAATTCTTTTTTGACGTGAATAAGCGTATCCGTCAGAACGGAGCGCGAATCGACGCGCTTGCCTTCGTGAATCAGAAAGCCGGGAATCCTCAGCGTGCCGACCGGACGATTTGTAATGTTGTCGTAATGCTCGAAATTGTAATCGACGAACCAGTTGACGGAGGGATCCACCGGCATATCGACTTTTGCATTGTTCAAAGTCGCGATGCCCGGCAAAACGACCGAGCTGCCGTCAGTCTGAACCGCACTGCCGGCAAAAAATTCGTCGATGTCTTTCATGAAAAGACTGACCGGAATTTTTTCGTCGGTATCATTTCCCGCCAAGTCGATGCCGACAAGCGAAACAAATTTAATTTCCGGATGTTCGCGGAGCTGTCGGATAATTTCTTCCTTCGGTGTATGCGCTTTAATCGTGTAAAGCAATTCGGCCATGATAATCTCCCCTTCGGTTGAAAAAATTTTTGGAGTTCAACTATAACCAATATATCATAGTAAAACTTTTGTGTCGATAGTTTCGGAATAGGTATACAGAAATACATTTCGCAATCAAATATTTTGTTCGGACTTCAAAAACTCCAAAAATTTTGAACAGCCCCGAATAATATCTTTGTAAGTCGTCGCGTAATCGTCCGTCATGTACGGATCGTCAACGTCGCGATTTTCTCCGGCGAAACTCATCATCAGATAAATTTTTTTGTCCGGGTCGCCGCCGGAAATATTTTTCAAGTCGCGGACGTTGCCCTTGTCCATTCCGATTATGTAATCGAAATTTTTGTAATCCGTCCGGGAAAATTGTTTCGACGTGCGAAATTGAAAAGGCACGTCATGCTTAACAAGCTCTCGGCAAGTTCCGTCGTGAATCGGTGTACCGACTGCCGCATGACAGCCGGACGACGCGACGAAAAATTTTTCCGACAAGCCGGCTTGCTCAACCAAATTTTTCATGACAAATTCTGCCATAGGCGAGCGGCAAATATTTCCCCAACATACGAAATTTATTTTTATCAAACAAAAACCTCCCGAAAAAAATTTTTTTCAGCGATAAACCGCATAACGCGCAAACTCTTTCATTCGACCGATAACGGTTTTTTCTCCGGTATAATTTTCCGTCATAATAACGAGAATGACATCGCCTTGAGAACCTCCGTAAATTATTCCGCCGTCGTCGAAAGTTCCGGCAAGTGCGCCGGTTTTATGCGCGATTTGCAAACCGGGTAACGCGGTATTAAAACATTCGGTGTCGTGCTGTTCGAGGAGGAAGTTGAGCATGACATCATCACATTCCGGGCTGACGCATTGCCGATTGTAAATCTTCAAAAAAATTTCGCCCAAGTCACGCGCCGAAGTATAATTTTCTCTGCCGGCGTAAATCGCATCGGTGTCCATCATCTTGCGTTGCAAAATTGTATCGTTGTAACCTTTTTCGCGAATGTAATCGTTAATCGTCTGCATACCGACCAAGTCAATTACCATATTCGTTGCGGTGTTGTCGCTCTCGGTTATCATGAGTTTCAAAACGGTGCGAAGTGAAATCGGACCGGACGCATAACCGGCAAGAACTCCGGCACCTCCGACTTTGTCGTAATCGTGCAGAGTAATATTTTGGTCAAGCGATAAATTTCCGTCTTTGACAATTTCCATGACGGTTGCAAGAATGAAAACTTTAATCATGCTCGCCGAACGCATTTGCCGGGCGTTGTAAATGAACGGCGCGGAAGTTTTGCCGGGATAGTGGAGATAAACCGCGTACTCGCTCCCGTCGTTCAAAATACTTTGAATTGCTTCGTCCGTTCCGTTGTAAAAAATTTCCGCCGCCTGCACCGAATTTTGAGTTACCGTCGGCAAAATTTTTTCGGATTGACTTTGCGGAGGATTATTTTTTTCTGCCGGCGTTTCCGGCGTCGGCAAAAAGTTGAACGCAAAAATTCCTCCGGCGAAAATCATGGCGGCAAAAATTTTCAAAAGAATTTTCGATTTCATTTTCGGCACCTCCGCACATTTACAAAAAAAGCGACTCACGCCGCAAAAAGATACAAAGTGACCGGCGAAATTATACGATACCGAAAAATCTTTGGCAATAAAAAAATTTTGCAGGAAAATTTTGTCAAACGCTGAAGTTTCAACCGAAAATTTTTTTTACGGAGGAATGTGAAATGAAAAAAACTTTGTCGGATTTTTTGAAAATTTTTGTTACGTTGTCGGCGGCAATTTTTATTTTTTCCGCGAATGTTACGGAGGCCGGACACTTGAAAGAAATTTTGGAGCGCGGCACGATAAAAATCGGGACGACCGGCGATTATAAACCGATGTCATACCTCAACAGGGAAACCGGAGAGTATGAAGGCATTGACGCGGAACTTTCAAAAATAATTGCCGATTCTTTGGGTGTGAAAATCGAATACATTCCGACGACTTGGCCGACTTTGACTGCGGACACTTTGGCGGGAAAATTTGATATTGCTCTTTGCGGAATTTCGCGAAATTATGCGCGCGAAAAAGTTTTGGAAATGTCGGACGGCTACGGAGTCGGAATTTTCGGCAAAACAATTTTGTGCCGGAAAAGCGATGCGAAAAAATTTAAAACGCTTGCCGACATAAATAAACCCGAAGTCAGAGTGATGATAAATCCGGGCGGCACGAATGAAAAATTTGCAAAGGCGAATTTGAAAAATGCAAAGATTATCGTGTTCGAGAAAAACGCGGAAATTCCTCATCAAATTTCAATCGGCAACGCCGACATCATGATCACCGAAACGGTCGAAGCGTTGACCTGCATAAAGGCGGACAAAAATTTGGCGGCTCCGCTCATCAACGAACCTTTCACGAAACATTCTTGCGGGATTTTGATGCAAAAGGGCGATCAGGAATTTTTGAATTACATAAATTTTGTTTTGGCTGAACTCAGAATGGACGGAACGCTTGAAAGTTTGGAAAACAAATATTTGAGGTAACGCGAACGGAATTATATTTTTTTGTCGGGTGATTGTATGGATAAGACCGAAAAAAATTTGTCGGACTTCATCATTGAGTCCCGGAGGTTTGCCGATTTATTTGAGCGGGTAATTTCAAAATTGCCGGAGGAAGAAAAAAGACGTTACGCCGGGCGGCTCGATTGGTACAAAAAACAAATGAATGACGTTTTGCAAAATTGCGGGTACAAGTTTGCGGATTTGTCCGGCGAAATTTACGATTCCGGCATGGCATTGACCGAGGTTTAAAAATGAAACAAATTTTCCCGGTATGTGTTATAATTTTTGCGGCGGGATTTTATCTTTTGAATTTCACGTTTGCGGAAAAAATTTTTGACGGAGGAGCAAAAAAAATGTCCGTGCCTTTGACCGACGAACAACAATTAGAAAATCTTTACAACGAAATGTGGCAGGCTCTTCAACTTCGCGATATGGAAACGCTCGAAAAAATTCACGACCCGGATTTTGTCCTCGTCCACATGACCGGAATGAAACAATCCAAAGCGGAATATTTGCGTTGCGTTCGTGAAGGCGAATTGAAATATTTTTCCGCGCAACCGGAAAATATTTTCGTCGAATTGAACGGATTGCGCGGAATTTTAACCGGACAGTCGAAAGTTGAAGCGTCGGTTTTCGGCGGGAGCAAAAATACTTGGCGACTGCAATTAAAATTTGAAGTCGAAAAAATTTCCGGTCGGTGGATTTTAAAATCCGGTGTCGCCTCAACTTATTGAAAGGAGTGTTGCCCGAAAAAATTTTTATCGAATAAAAAAATAAAATTTGGGAGGAAAATTTTTTTATGGAAGCTCTTCACGAAATCATCAACACCATAAACAATTTTTTGTGGACTTACATTATCATCATCGCGCTCATCGCGTCCGGCGTCGTCTTTACTCTCCGGACAAAATTTGTTCAAGTGCGAATGTTGAAAGAAATGTTCAAGCTTACCTTCGGAGATGCCGGAACGAAAACTTCCGGTAAGGAGATAAGCGGCTTTCAAGCTTTTTGTGTCAGCACCGCGTCGCGTGTCGGAGTCGGAAATATTGCCGGCGTTGCCATCGCGATTGTCACCGGCGGACCCGGTGCCGTCTTTTGGATGTGGCTAATCGCGTTCATCGGTTGCGCGACCGGTTTTGTCGAAAGTACGCTGGCACAGGTTTACAAACTTCCGCGCGGCGAAGGAGGATTTCACGGCGGACCGGCTTACTACATTAAAAACGCACTTCATCAGCCGGGCATTGCAAAACTTTTCGCGGTTTTAATTTCCGTCACGTTCGGTTTGATTTACGTTTCGGTTCAGGCAAACACCATTGCTCAATCTGTCGAAACGGCTTTCGCGATTGATCATTCGATAACCGCATTCATCGTCGCGATCGCAACCGGAATTGTAATTTTCGGCGGCGCGACCCGAATCGCAAAATTCACTGAAGTACTCGTCCCGATT
>CAJOFG010000022.1 GCA_905233965.1 uncultured Selenomonadaceae bacterium | reverse complement strand
CCGAAGCATCGGTGGTTTCACTCACAGAGGTACAACTTACCAAGGTGTATACCTTTGTATCTGTGCCGGTTCCGTCAGTGTAAACATAATGACCGTCGGCACCCGAAACGGCTAAAGTATTATCGCTGTCATCGGTAAGGGTTGTCCCCGAACCTTGAAGAATATATACGTTGTTGACTTTGGTATCTGTACCTGTTCCCGTAAGTGAAGTAGCGGTCGCAACATCGTTGTAGCCGGTGACTTTATAATTGCCGGTTGTGTAGTAACTGGCCAGACCCAATGCGTCTTAGTTCATAGTGGAATCGACGGAGGAAGTATCTTTGTCGAGCAACAAGGTTATCGCGTGTTCGTGACCTTCAGAGTCGTAAACGGTAACAACGGTTGTTACCGGAACACTTTCGCCGACTTGATAAAAACCGCTGGACACACTCATCGTCGAGCCGTCGCTGAGGGTAAGAGTCGCCGCAATTACGTTTTCACCGTCAACATTGACTTTTGTAACGTTGCCGTCGGAATCTTTTTCTTGAACGGAATTGGGGCTTGAGGAAGAACCGCCCGGCGTTGTCGTAATTTTCGTTATCGACAAAGCACCCGCGTCGAGGTTGCCGGAATAATCGACGGTTGAAGTTGCCGACGCTCCCATTGTTTTGCCGGCTTTAACATTGACATTTTCGGTTGCGGCGTTCGTGTTGAGTACGCCCTCTACCGCATTCCAACCTTGAACATAAAGACCGCTGCCCGGAAGAACGTAGTTTCCGTTCGCGTCAAATTCAAACGCACCGTCACGGCTGTAGTAATAACTGCCGTCTTTTTTGAGAACGAAAAGACCGTTTCCGGAAAGTACCACGTCGGTATTTTTACCGGTCGTCTGAACGGAGCCGTCGCTGAAAACCATATCGACACTGGCGACCTGAGCACCGAGACCGATTTGCTTGGCGTTCGTGCCGCCCATGTTGTTGGTCGGTTTTGATGCACCGGAAGAAGTCTGCGAGAGCATATCCGAAAAAGTTACACGCGAGGATTTAAAACCTGCGGTGTTGATGTTTGCGATGTTGTTGCCGATAACGTCCATTCTTGTCTGGTGAGATTTCAAACCGGAAACTCCGGAAAACAGGGAACGCATCATAATAAATCACTTCTCCTTTTCTTATTCGGCAAAAAATTTTGCCGGCGGGTCAGGGGTTTTTAATGACGTTCCTTGTCAAATATTTCGGATTCCGTTCGACGGATTTTTTTACCGTCTGACCTTCTGAATTTTCTTTAAGTCGTTCCAAAAATTTTTTTGTTTGCTTTTTACGCTTACTATATCGGCGTTTGTGAATTTTGACTTAAATTAAAATTTTCTTTGCCCGCTCAAAAAGTTTCAGCCCAAGATTTAAGATTGTCCTTTGAAGGGTTGCCGTTCAACATTTTTCCGGTAACGAGAGTTGCGCCGGGACAGCTGTCCTCCAAGTCCGCCGGAACATTTTGCAAGCCGCTGCCGCCGGAAGTCGCGAACAAAATAATTTTTTTCCCGGTGAAGTCCGCGCTCTCCAAAAAAGTATTTATGATTCGCGGAGCGGTGTACCACCAAATCGGAAAGCCGAGAAAAATTTTTTCGTACCCGTCAACACTTCCGATTTTTTTCGCCATCGCCGGACGAAATTTTTTGTCGTTCATTTCCTTCGTCGTGCGTGAAGTTTTATCTTGCCAATCCAAATCTTTGCGCGTGTATTCCGTTTCCGGTTTAATCTCAAAAATATCCGCGCCGATCGCGTCGGAAAGATTTTTTGCAACTTTCGCCGTCGTTCCCTGTGCCGAAAAGTACGCAACCAAAATCTTACTCATAAAAAATTCCTCCTTAAAATTTGATACCGGAAATATTTTAAACGAAAAAAATTTTCCCGTCAAAAATCGCCGGGACAAAAAGCAAAAAAATTTTTTTCGCCGGCAGGGATTTTATTTTGCAACATAGAATTTTTTTTCGGAATTGTAATTCAAGCGGAGAAAAATATTTACACCGGGCGGCACTTGCCGACTTAAAAAAAATCCGGTAATATTAACTGACGTTTTTAGTTTCGGAAAGATATTTATCTCGATGCTTTGAGTGTGAAAAGCGGGTGAATGTTTGTGGAAAAAGTCAAAGTGATGATTGTTGACGACTCGAAAGTCAGCCGTACAATTTTGGCGAATCACTTGTCAAAAACAAATTTTGAAGTCGTCGCAATGGCAAAAGATGCCGCAGATGCCGTGCAGCTTTACAAGGAACACAACCCCGACATCGTTACGATGGACATGAATTTGCCGGATGCGGACGGAATAGAATGCAGTCGCCGTATTCGTCAAATGGATGCGGAAGCAAAAATCGTAATGATAAGCGCGATGAAAGATGCAAACCTGGTCGCGCAGGGGCAAGCCGTCGGTATCGGTGCGTTTTTGCAAAAACCGGTAAGCACCAACGAAATTATAGAAACTCTCATGCGGCTTTGCACGGAGAAAGTAAATCAGACGGCAAGGTTCAGAGATTCATACGCCAGAATTTTTGAACAGGCTTTCAAGAACGGAATTTTAAACATACTCGGTTTGAAAACGGACGTTACTCTTGAAGTTTACGACAAAAAATTTCTCGCCGTTGACGGTATCGCGGTTATAATCGGATTGACCGGTACTCCCTCCGGACGCGCAATTTTTTATATGTCGAAGGACACGATGAAAGTTTTTGCGGAGAAAATGCTCGGCGTGGGTGACGTTTCGGACGACGAAGCGAACGACGCCGTTGAAGAGGCCGCCAACATCGTCATGGGGCGCGGCGTTTCCGACGTGAACAACGCTTTCAAAGATAAAGAAATGAGAATCACTCCTCCGGGTACGATTTGCGGCAACGGAATAAAAGTTGCCAGCCCGAAGTTGTTGACTTTCAAATTGACGGCAAAAACTGATTTCGGCGACATTTGCGTGAATGTCGGCTTTGCGGAAGGAGACTGATACCTGTGGATGCAAAACTCGTGAATCCGTTTATTGACGCATTCATGGCGGTTATGCCGCAGATTGGCTTTCCCACTCCGAAGAGAAAAAAGTTATATCTGCAAGACAAAAATATAATCGGCAAAGGCGTAATTGTTATGGTCGGCTTTACAAAACAGATGCGCGGCAACGTCGTTTACAATATGCAGGAGGAAACGGCAAAATTTATCGCCTCGACGATGATGATGGGAATGCCGGTTGCGGAATTTGACGCGATGGCGCAAAGTGCAATTTCCGAACTGTCGAATATGCTTTCCGCGAACGCGGCAACGAATTTGACTCAGATGGATTTGGAAGTCGATATTTCCACTCCGAATTTGACGATAGGCGAAGGCTTTTCGCTCAAGATAAGCGAAGATCAATATTTGACGGTGGAAATGGATCTCGGCGGGCATGACTTGGATATTGCAATCGCCGTAGACAGAAACGGTTAAAAATATTTTGATGAAATAAAAAATTCTCCGATGAAAAAATTTTTTCGTCAGAGAATTTTTTTTACTTAAAATTTTTCAGCACGACCGGAGAAATTATCGCCGCCAAGACCAAAAATATTCCGAACATCTCAACCTTGCCGAAAGTCGCGCCGAAAATCAAAAAGCTGAGCAGTACCGACGAAACCGGCTCCGTCATTGTCATTATCGACGCTTCCTCCGACGTGACAAATTTTAAACCGGCATTAAAAGCGAAAAATGCGATAACCGTTCCGAAAATTATTATCCACGTCACGTTGAAAAAAGTTTCCGGGTAAAAAAACGGCAACAAGTTATAATCGTCGATGAACAAAAAAGTTAAAAGTCCTCCGGAAAACATTCCCGCGCTCGTGACGAATGCCGGAGAAATTTTTTTTGCGAAAATGTGTTTCGGAAAAATCGCGCTGAATGCAAACACCGCGCCGCTCGCCAAACTCCACAGGACGCAGGATAACGGCACAAGAAGTCTTTGCGGATTTCCGCCGGTTACCATTAAAAAAACTCCGACAATCGCAAAAATGACGGCGATAATATCTTTTCGTTCCGGAATTTTTCTGTTGTAAAGCGAACTCCAAATAACGACCATTGCCGGAGTCGCCGAAAGAATTACCGTTGTCGCCGCCGCCCCGCCGATTGAGATTGCTTGAAAGTAAGTGAACTGCACCATGACAACGCCGATTATCCCGTAAATAAAAACGTCGAACCACAAACGCGGACGACGGTTTAAAATTTTTATCGGCAACAAAATTTTTCCGCGCAAAGCCAAAATCAACAGCATGATGAAACCGGCGGCACACATTCTTATGTTCGTCAATTCCGCCGGCGACTTGTCCGAGTGCAGGAAAAAATTTTGCACCGACACGCCGGAGCTTGCCCAACAAACTCCCGCAAGTCCGACCAAAAACAGTGCCGAATTTCTGTTCAAAAATTCTCTCCTAAAACATTTGATTCTTCCAAAAAAAGTATGCCGCAACGCAGGACGCAACGAAGGCAATTCCCATTACTATCAAAAAGCCGTGCGCGTTTTCCCCCAAAGGCATCGGCACGTTCATTCCGAAAAAGCTGGCAATGACTGTCGGCACTGCGATTATAATCGTGACCGCCGCCAAAAATTTCATCACCATGTTCTGGTTGTTTGAAATTATCGACGAAAAAGTATCAGCCATGCGCGAAAGAATTTGACTGTACATCTCAACCATTTCCCGCGCCTGCTTATTTTCGATTATGACATCTTCCAGAAGGTCTTCGTCCTCCTCGTAAATGTCCAAAATTCCGACAAGGCTTTTATTCGTGCGAATCCTCAAAAGTTTTTCCAGCACGGCATCATTTGAACGAAGAGCCGCGTTGAAGTTAATCAAACCTTTTTGCAGTTCCATGAGCCGGAGAATATCGTTATTCTTCATCGAAATTCGGAGTTGATCCTCAATTTCGTCGGAAAGTTTGTTAATCTGCCGGAGGTAGCGAAGAAAAAAAGTTGCCGACCGGTAAAGAATTTCAAACAGGAATTGAGTTTTTTTGTAAGTGTGAAAAAGTCGGGCGGTACGTTCGTTGAAACTTGCGATAACCGGCGTTTCCTCCAGGCAGACGGTGATAATATATTTTTTAGTCAGGATAACGGAGAGAGGGAGCGTGTCTTAACTTTCTTCCTCGTAAACAACCGGGACGTTCGTCAAAATCATTATCGAATCGTCTTCAACGTCAATGTGAGAGCGTTCCTCTTCGTCCAACGCGGAGCGCAAAAAATCCGGTTCAACATTCGCAATCGCGCTGACTTCCTTTAATTCGTAAGGCGTGGGGTCGATAATATTTATCCAAGCACCTTTTTCCAAAGTTTTCAGCGTCAATTTCTCCAGATGCCCGGACTCCAGCGATTTATAAATTTCCAACATTCGCCGCGCCTCCCTCCGTTATTTGCCGAGTTTATTTTACTACCCGGAGATTATTTTTGTCTATCTTTATTCGTCTGTGACTTGCAAAGTTTTTATCTCCATATCCTCCGGTCCGGTAATTTGGCAACCTTTTTTCATCGCGTAACGAATATATTCCAAAATTTCTTTCGTCACACGTTCGCCCGGCGCGAGAATCGGAATACCCGGCGGGTAGCACATCAAAAATTCTGCGGCAACTTCTCCGCAAGTTTCATCGAGCGGCAAAGGTTTTTTCTTCGCGTAGAAAGCTTTTTTCGGCGTTTCATCGACAATCGGATCAATGTATTCGAGTTTCAAAAGTTTCGACGGGTCTTTCCGGTAATTTCGTTTTATGTCGGCAAGCGCGGAAACCAACCGCTCAATATCTTTTTTCCTGTCGCCGATTGAAACGTAGGCCAAAATATTTGCAATGTCGCCGAGCTCCGTTTGAATGTCGTATTCGTCCCGGAGAATGTCATAAACTTCAACGCCGGCAAGACCGACCGCGCGGGTGAAAATCGAAAGTTTCGTTATGTCGAAATCGAAAACCGCGTTGCCGTCCGCAATTTCCCGGCTGTAAGCGTAATAGCCGCCCAGAGAATTTATTTCGTCCCGCGCATACTCAACCAAATCAATCACGCCGTCAAAAATTTTTTCTCCGTGCAACGCCAAATTTCTCCGCGAAATATCCAGACTGACCATCAACAAATATGAACTGCTCGTCGATTGAGTGAGATTTATAATTTTGTGAACGTGACCGGCATTTACATTTTTTCCTGTGACGAGCAGGGAACTTTGTGTCAGCGAGCCGCCGGACTTGTGCAT
Organism: uncultured Selenomonadaceae bacterium; assembly: GCA_905233965.1. Lineage (GTDB taxonomy): Bacteria > Bacillota > Negativicutes > Selenomonadales > Selenomonadaceae > Quinella. The sequence continues at coordinate 15,425 of CAJOFG010000022.1, read as the reverse complement.
TGATATTGCCGCCATATCCGCGCCGACGGACATTGCGGACTTCGGCAACTTAGGATTGAAATGTAAATGCGCTCCGTGCGCTTCGTCGGCAAGCATTTTCATTCCGTACTTGTGCGCCAATTTCGTCAAAGTTTCAATGTCCGAACAAATTCCGTAGTAAGTCGGATTGTTCACCAGTAAAGCCTTCGCGTCCGGATTTTTTTTCATCGCCGCTTCGACTTCTTCAACCTTCATTCCGAGAGAAATTCCAAGCTTGTCATCGACTTGCGGGTTGATGTAAACAGGAGTCGCGCCGCAAAGAATCAGGGCGTTTATCGCGCTCCTGTGGACGTTTCGCGGCATGATAATTTTTTCGCCCGGCTTTACCGTCGATAAAATCATTGCCTGAACCGCCGCCGTCGTTCCCCCGACGATGAAGAAAGAATTTTCCGCGCCGAATGCTTGAGCCGCCAATTTTTCCGCGTCACGAATCACGGAAACCGGGTGACATAAATTATCCAGCATCTTCATGGAGTTTACGTCAACATCCAGGCAAGTCTGTCCCAAAAATTCCGCAAGCTCCGGATTTCCCCTTCCGCGTTTGTGACCCGGCACGTCGAACGGAACCAATCTTGCCGCCTTCATTTTTTCCAACGCTTCCAAAACGGGGGCGCGGTCTTGAGTTAAACCGACAATATTTTTCAATTCTCGTCCTCCTACAAAAAAAGCCCGACGATTTTTTTATTCGCCGGGCTGAAAATTTTTTCCGATACGAAAATTTTATTTGTTGATAAGTTTTTCGTAAAGTTCAATGTATTCGTGCGCGGATTCTTTCCAGCTGTAATCACTGTTCATCGCGTTGGAAACGATCTGCAACCAAACTTCAAAGTTGCCGTAAGTGCTGAGAGCGCGTTTCAAAGAATACATCATTTCGTGCGCGTTGTAATTCGAGAAGACGAAACCGTTGCCTTCCTTTTCGTATTTGTCGTACTGACGAACGGTATCTTTCAAGCCGCCCGTTTCACGGACGACCGGAGCCGCGCCGTAACGCATGGCGACGAGCTGACCGATACCGCAGGGTTCGTAATTCGACGGCATGAGGAAAATATCGGATGCCGCGTAAATTCTCTGCGCGAGTTGGTAATTGAAAGTAATGTTCGCGGAAACTTTTTGCGGGAATCTCCACGCCAAACCTTTGAACCAATCTTCGTAAACTTTGTCGCCGGTGCCGAGAAGAACGAATTGGAAATCTTCATGCTGCAAAAGCTCGTCCATCATTCTTACGACGAGATCCAAACCTTTCGCCGCAACAAGACGGGTTACCATTGAAACCATGGGAACTTTTCTTTGCTGGGGAAGGTTCAAAATTTCTTGAAGTTTAACTTTGTTGTCGCACTTCCGCTCAAACGCGCTGAAGGAATCCGAATTGTCGTAGTTGACGAAAAGATTTTGGTCGGTCGCCGGATTGTACTGATTGTAATCGATACCGTTCACGATACCGAACAAATCATCTTTGCGACTGCGGAGGAGTCCGTCGAGATGTTCGCCGAAATATTCGTACTGAATTTCCTGCGCGTAAGTTTTGCTGACGGTGGAAACATAATCGGCGTAAATAATTCCGCCTTTCATGAAGTTGACCGCATCATAAAATTCGAGGTCGCCGTTGTTGAAATATTTCCAGTCAAGACCGAGAACGTCGCCCATGACATCTTTCGGGAAAACGCCCTGATATTTCAAGTTGTGAATCGTGTACAGCGTTTTAATTTTGTCGTAGCGTTCGTCACCGTTATGTTCGAGTTTCAGGAAAACCGGAATCAAGCCGGCGTGCCAGTCGTTTGCATTGATGACATCCGGGAAAAAGTCAATCGCCGGCAAGCAATTCAGAACGGCGCGGCAGAAGAAGGAAAATCTTTCCGCGTCGTCGTCGTAACCGTAAACGCCGTCACGGTAAAAATATTCGACGTTATCGACGAAGTAATAAATTACGCCGTCTCTTTCGTATTTGTCAATGCCGACGAATTTTGAACGCCAGGAAACCGGAATTTCGCCGTCGTAAATGTGTTCCATGCTGTTGCGGACATCTTCCGGAATCTGACTGAACTTCGGAAGAATGACGCGAACGTCAACACCCTGTGCTTTGAGTGCCTGAGGAAGTGAGCCGGCAACATCGGCCAAGCCTCCGGTTTTTACGAACGGCACCGCCTCAGAAGCTACATAAAGAACTTTCATAACCTGAAAACCTCCAATACGTATTTTAATTAAATTTTATTTTCAAGCGGAAAAATTTTTATCAAACATTCCGTCGTTTATTCGGTTCGTCGCCGACCGAAAATTTTTTCGTCTTGCCCGCGTCGCGCTTTGCCTTCATTTCCGCTTTTTGTTCTTCGGTCAATTTCGGACGACCGCGCTTTCTTTTCGGCTCGGAAAAAATTTCGGTCGGTGAACCGTCACTTTGTCCCGACTCTTCCGGTGAAAAAATCAGGTCAGTTTTTTTTTGATTCATCTTTTTTGAACTTGAGATAAATCGTTGCGAGCGGCGGAACGCGAATTTCGATCGACTGTCCGAAATTGTGCCAGGGAACTTCCTGAGTCAGCAAGTCGCCTTCGTTTTTGACATCGCTGCCGCCAAATCACTTCGACATATTCGCCTTTGTCGGGCACGCCGATTCGATAGCCTTCGCGAATTTCGGGCGTGAAGTTGCAAATTGCAATCAGATAATCCTTGCCGTCCTCCGTCCTGCGAATGAACGAAACGATACTGTTTTCGTTGTCGTTGCAGTCAATCCATTGGAAACCGTTCCAGTCAAAGTCGATCTGCCAGAGTGCTTTGTTTTCGCAGTAGAATTTGTTGAGCGACGCGGAATAGTGCGACATCTGCGCGTGTTTTTCGTACTGTTCGACCAAGTGCCAATCAAGGCTGTCGTTCTCATTCCACTCGATAAACTGACCGTATTCGCTGCCCATGAAGAGAAGTTTTTTGCCGGGATGCGCCATCCAGTAGCCGAAGAATCCGCGCAAGCTTGCAAACTGTTGCCAGTAGTCGCCCCAGCCCATTTTTTCAATCAACGAGGCTTTTCCGTGAACAACTTCATCGTGACTCAAAGGCAGGATAAAGTTTTCGCTGAATGCGTACATGAACGAGAAAGTAACTTTGTCGTGGTTCCACTTGCGGTAAATCGGATCAAGGCTTTCATACTTCAGCATATCGTTCATCCAGCCCATGTTCCATTTGTAGTTGAAACCGAGACCGCCCATGTAAACCGGTTTTGAAATAAGCGGCCAATCGGTAGATTCTTCCGCCATCATCAAAGCGTGCGGGTGATATTTGAAAACTGTTTCATTCAACTTTTTGATAAGATCGATCGCCTCAAGGTTGCCGGTGTCGCCGTATTTGTTCGGTGTCCATTCGCCTTCCTCACGTCCGAAGTTGAGGTAAAGCATATTTGCAACGCCGTCGATTCTCAAGCCGTCGATGTGGTATTCGTCGAACCAGAAAAGCGCGTTCGAGATAAGGAAACTTTGAACTTCCGTTCTGCCGTAGTCGAAGTTAATCGTTCCCCAACCTTTATTGTCGGCAAGTTGCGGATTGTCGGACTCGTACAAATTCGTTCCGTCAAATTCGCGCAAACCCTGATTGTCTTTGCAGAAATGTCCGGGTACCCAGTCCATGATTATGCCGATACCGTTTTTATGCGCCGTTTCGACGAAGTAACGGAAATCGTTCGGTTCGCCGTAGCGGCTGGTGACGGAATAATATCCGGTCGTCTGGTAACCCCAAGAACCGTCGAAGGGGTGCTCCGTCAAAGGCATGAACTCGATATGAGTGTAATTCATTTTTTTGACGTAACTTATCAAACGGTCGGCAAGCTCGCGGTAACTCAGATAAACGTCGTCAACGTCACTGTTGCCGCGTGCTTTTCTCTGCCAAGAGCCGGCATGGACTTCGTAAATTACCATCGGGCGGGTATAGGAGGCCTCTTTTGCTTTCTCCTCCATATATTCGCCGTCGCCCCACTCATAGCCTTCCATATCGTAAAGTCTGGACGCGTCATGAGGTTTTCTCTCACTGAAGAATCCGTAAGGATCCGCCTTCATGATGTGCGGACCGCCCCATTGCGGTCTTATGGCGTATTTGTAATTGTCGCCCTGTTTCAAGCCCTCGATAAAAGTTGTCCAAGTTTCGCCGTCGTCCAAGCGAACCATTTTGTTGACGCGGGTATCCCAGTTGTTGAAGTCGCCGACGACGCTTACTTCTTTTGCATTTTTCGCCCAAACGGCAAAGCGAACACCTTTTTTGCCGTCCTGCTCGGTGAAGTGTGCGCCGAGCATTTCATAAGCCCTGTAGTTGGTTCCCTGATGAAACAAATACAAATCATATTCGTTAAGTGCGGTCGTTTTCATAAATACACGCTCCCGTTGTTTCTAAAGAACAAGTAACCCCTTACTGAATTTTGCAAGGCTCGATATTCCAAATTTCGTTCGCGTATTCGTCAATCGTTCTGTCGGAAGAGAAACGCGCCGAATTTGCAATATTAATCGCCGCAGATTTGAGCCAGTTTCTGCGGTCTTGATAACGTGCGTAAATTTCGTTGTGTGCGTCGATATAGGCGTTGAAGTCTTTGAGAATGAAAAATTCGTCGTTACCCTGAATGAAGTAGTCGCGCAGGGATTGGAAGTTGCCGTAAGTGCCGTCGGTCAATTTGTCGAGAACCAAACGGACGTTCGGATTGTTGTTGAACTCTTCCCAAGCGGAATAACTTCCGGTTTCGTAGTAGCGGAGGACTTCACCGGCTTTCAAACCGAAGATAACGATATTGTCATCGCCGACAGCCTCACGAATTTCCACGTTCGCACCGTCAAGCGTTCCCAAAGTTATCGCGCCGTTCATCATGAATTTCATGTTGCCTTTCGACGCTGTGGAAATTTGTTCGCTTACGTCAGCCGCCGGGTAAACTATTTCGCCGATTGAAACGCCGAAGTTTTCGATAAAGACAACTTTTAATCTGCCGTCAATGGACGGATCGTTGTTGACTTTGTTTGCAACGGCAAGAATAAGGCGAATTGTTTCCTTCGCGATGTAATAACCGGGCGCGGCTTTGCCTCCGAAGAAGTAAGTTGTTGCCGGCGGTTTGTAACTCGGATCGGATTTAAGTTTTTCGTACTGCCAAATGATGTGCAGAATGTTCATCAGCTGGCGTTTGTATGAATGGATTCTCTTAACCTGAATGTCGAAAATCGTATCCGGGTCAACCTCAATGTTATTGTGTTTCTTGACGTATTCGGCAAGAGCCACTTTGCGAATATGTTTAATCTTACCGAGTTCTTCCAAAACTTTGGTATCGTCAACCGCCTCGTTGAGAAGGTCAAGTTGTTCCGGATGACGGTGCCAAATTCTGCTGCCGATTGTCTTGTCGATAAGAGCGGCAAGTTCCGGGTTCGCGCCCATCAACCAGCGGCGGTGAGTGATACCGTTCGTCTTGTTGTTGAACATACGCGGCCAATATTCGTAAAAGTCGTGCAGTGTCGTCGATTTCAAAATGTCGGAGTGGATTCTTGCAACGCCGTTCACGGAGTGAGAACCGACTATCGCAAGGCGCGCCATATGGACTTCGTTTGCCTCGATGATTGACATTGCGCGGAGTTTATCCACGTTGTCCGGGTAACGCGCTTTGACGTATTCGACATGGCGACGGTTAATTTCGTCGATAATCATGTAAATGCGCGGAAGAAGTGCGCGGAACATATCGACCGGCCAACGCTCCAAAGCTTCCGGCATAATCGTATGGTTCGTGTAAGCAACCGTGCCGCGAGTTATCGTCCAGGCTTCATTCCATTCCAAACCGTACTCGTCAACGAACAGGCGCATCAATTCGGCGACGCAAAGTGCCGGGTGCGTGTCGTTGATGTGAATTGCAATTTTCTTGTCAAACTCGTGAATATTCATTCCGGATTTGACGAAGTGGCGAACGATACTTTGAACGCCGGCGGAAACCATGAAGTATTCCTGAATCAATCTCATTCTCTTTCCTTCGTTTGAGCTGTCGTCCGGATAGAGGTATTGAGTGATACTTTCGACGAAGTTGCGGTAATCGTTTTTCGCCCGCATTTGTTCATGCGTCAACATTCCGTAGTCGGAGAAGTCGCGATTGACTTCCGCATTCCACAGGCGGAGAGTGTTGACTGTCTTATTGTGGTAGCCGACAATCGGAACGTCGTAGGGAACCGCCATAACGATCATTGCGTCCTCATGAACGAGTTTCAAAGAACCGTCCGGCTGTTCCTTCATGTAAGCGTTGCCGTTGAATTTGACGTTAATCGCCTTGTCCGGTTTGCGGTATTCCCAAGCGAAACCGTCACGCAACCAGTTATCGGGAATTTCGACCTGGTTACCCTGAATGATTTTCTGCTCGAAAAGTCCGTACTGATAACGGATACTGCAACCGTGACCCGGAAGACGATGCGCCGCCATGGAGTCGATGAAACAAGCGGCAAGACGACCCAGACCGCCGTTGCCGAGTCCCGCGTCCGGCTCTTCCTCAATCGCGTCGGAAAGATCCAATTCCAAATCTTCCATAACCTCTTTGACTGCTTCGTCGATACCGAGATTGATAAGGTTCGATTTGAGAAGACGACCCATCAAAAATTCGATTGAGAAATAATAAGCCTGCTTGACTTGGCGATCCATGTACGCCTTGTTCGTTTTGATCCAGTTTTCCGAAATAATTTGCTTTGCGACTGCCGCGACGGTTTTATAAATGTCAACCATCGGCAAATCTTTGAGATCGCGCCCGAACATGATATGAGCAGAACTTACAAAACGATTTTTCAAATTTTCTTTGAGTTTCTCATATTCTCTGTTGACGGCAACTTTTTTATCACTTCTGTCCTTCAGCAAACGGAAACCCTCCTTTTTATATTTGTCTTTGCCGTGTTTGCGAAAAAAAATTGTTCGCGAAGAAATAACGACGGCGATTTTTTATTTAAAACCGTTCTTTTGAAACGGTCTTGTTGTCGAAGTAAAATCACAGAAAAGGCGAATTTCCGCGACCGAACTCTTTAAAAAATTTTTCAAAGATTTTCCCGCCATTGAAATTCGCCTTCCTGTCGTGAATCAAAAACCGATTTTCATGCCGAAATTTTTATGTTTCCCAAATTTTAAACTCTTGCGTTCTTCGTTACGATGAACGGGAAATTTTCCGAACCTTTAATCCAGCGATTTTTGGTGATTATTACGTTTTTGTCTGCAATTACGTTTTCGACGCGTGCCCCGTCCTGAATTTCACAGCGTTGCATCAAAATCGAATCTTTGATAACCGCACCTTTGCCGACGGTTACGCCGCGAAACAGGATACTGTTTTCCACTCTGCCGTGAACGATACAGCCGTTCGCAATGAGGGAATTTTTGACTTGCGCCGCTTCTTTGTACTGAACCGGAACGGCATCTTTGACTTTCGTCGAAATCGGATTGTCTTTCTGCATGAAGAGCTCTTCCCAAACTTCCGGCTTGAGACAATCGCGGTTTGCTTTGTAATATTCTGCCGTCGAATTGATTCTGGCGACGTAACCTTTATGCTCGTAAGCACTGATTTTATGTTCGCCGGCGTGACGAATAATTCCGTCAAGCAGGAAGTCCTGACCGCCGCGCTCGTAAGTCGAACGAACGATGTAGGCGAAAGTCGGAACCGGCATGAGGTACGCGCTCATGACGGATTTTTGTCCTTTCTTCGCGCCGTTTGATTCTGCCAAATCGGTTACGACACCGTTTGTGCTTGTTTCAATCGTTACGCAATTTCCTTCTTTATCTTCGTCGAGCACGTTGTAAATCATGGTGATGTCCGCGTCGTTCGCTTTGTGGAAGTCGAGAACTTTTTGGAAATCGATGTTGTAAACGAAACTTGAATTGACGAAGAGAACATATTTTTTGTCGCTCAATTCGGCAAAGTCGAGGTTCGCGTAAATATCTTTCAAATCACCTTTGCGGGAGTCCGTGCCGGGAAGAGCCGCGGGAAGGTAAGTCAAACCGTCGCGACGGCGAGCCAAATCCCAATCTTTACCGGAACGAATGTGATCGAGAACGGCGCGGGAGTAATCCGGGAGCATGAGTCCCACACTGTTCACGCCGGAATTTATCATATTGGAAAGGGAGAAATCGACAACGCGATAGCGTCCGGCGAAGGGCAGAGCCTCAACCGCACGAGTTGCCGCCAACTCTCTGAGCAATGCATTACTTTCTTGAAGATTGATAATCCCCACTACTGTTTTCATATACAGGCACCTCCTATTTCAGTTGCCGGTTACCGGTTGAAGTTGCCGGAGAATTTCCGACAATCCGGTTGCAAAATTCAGATCGTCAAATTATCCGACCACGTCACCTTCGGCAATGACCGCAATTTCTCCCTCTTTGCCTTCGACTTTTGCGCCGGCTTTTATGACAACGTCCTGAGCGAGAATTGCATGGTCAACGACTGCGCCGTCCTCAATCTTCGTAAAGGGAAGAACAACCGAGTTGGTAACTTTCGCGCCTTTGCCGATTTTAACGCCGGAGAAAATCACGGACTGTTCGACAGTGCCGAAAATCTGCGCGCCTTCCGTAACCATAGATTTTTTGACTTCGCCGTCCGGTCCGATGTAATGCGGAGGCATTGACGGGTTGGAGGAATAAATTTTCCAGTCGCCGTTAAGTTCAAAAGGCGGATTCTCTTGGAGCAAGTCCATATTCGCCTGCCAAAGACTTTCAATCGTTCCGACATCTTTCCAGTAACCGTCGAAAGCGTAGGAGAAAAGACGTGCGCCGTCGGCAAGCATTTTCGGGATCAAATCGTTTCCGAAGTCGTGAGTGGAATTTTCATTTACGCCGTCCTCTTCGAGATATTTTTTGAGGAAAGGTTTCGAGAAGATGTAAATGCCCATCGACGCGAGATTTGATTTCGGGTCTTTCGGTTTCTCCTGAAATTCGGTAATGCGTCCGGTCTCTTTGTCGGTGACCATAATTCCGAAACGGGGAGCTTCTTCCCAAGGAACTTCAAATACGCCGATTGTAATGTCCGCGTTGTTTTGTTTGTGGGCTTCAAGCATCCAGGAATAATCCATCGTGTAAATGTGATCGCCGGAAAGAATGAGAACGTAATCCGGATCGGTAAGGTCGATGAAATTTAAATTTTGATAAATTGCATCGGCGGTGCCGCGATACCAATCCGCACCTTTTTCGCGAGCGTAAGGGGGCAAGATGAAAACGCCGCCGTCAATGCGGTCGAGATCCCAAGCACTGCCCGCGCCGAGATAGTTGTGAAGTTCAAACGGTTTATACTGAGTCAGAACACCGACTTTGGTAATTCCCGAGTTTACGCAGTTACTGAGCGGAAAATCGATAATGCGATATTTGCCGCCGAACGGAACTGCCGGTTTTGCAACCGTTTTTGTCAAAGCCTTAAGACGACTTCCCTGACCGCCGGCCAGAATCATTCCCAAGCACTCTGTCTTTCTCATAAACATTCCCCTCCCGGATTAAAAAGTTCAACGCACTAAAACCTTTCATGGGCAACACAAAGCCACCCGTCTTTATCAGATATTTTCTACACCGTATAAAAAATTCCTTCCGAAAGTTTCAGAAAAAAATAATTTTCAGTCAATAAGAGATTTTTTTTCGTGCCGGCAACGTGACGTTGCATCCCGGCGGCACTCGATTGAGTTTTACTTAAAAATTATGTGCCGATTATGTCAGGCTTTAAGCTTGAAAATTTTTTTCTTGAATAACTTTATCGTGATTGAGTATAATGTACCGCATTCAAAATTTTTTGGCGCGATATTTTTTGTTGCGCCTTCGGGAGTTTTTATGGACGATTATACTTGGAGAAAAAGACTTGCGGCGCGGCGACGGCGCAGACGTTTGGAAGGACTGTTCGTCGCATTTTTAATTTTTTTCGTTTCCGGCTGTGTAATTTGGTATTTCACCAGTTACACGAAAACGCCGGATTATTCGATAAGGCAAGCGATAGATGCACTGCATGAAGGCGACGCGGAAAAATTTTCCGAACGAATAGATTTTTCCTCCGTCATGACGAAAGCTTACGACGATTTGACTTCTGACTTGTTTAAATACGATACCGCACTTTCCGACAGGGACAGATCCCTTTTTGAAAATTTTTACGTTCTGATTCGTCCGCAAATGTGCAAGGGCGCAATCGAAATTATAAATACGCGGCTGACGACCGGGAAATGGACTTTGCCGGAAGATATTTTGAAAGGACGACAACTCGGAATTGACTTCGATTTACTTTTGGAAAGAAGTTTGATTCGGCACACGACGATTGTTGACGCGGAAAACGTGGAGCATTTGGGCAACCGGGCGACGGCAGATATAAAAGTTGTCGAAGATTATTCGCAAACACCTTTTACGCTGAAAGTCACGCTGGAAAATTTCGGCAACGTCGGTTGGCAAGTCGGAAGTTTTTCTTTTGAACTTTTCGGGACGACGTGGAAATTTCCGGGAATAAGTTTCAGTTTGGGCGCGAGCGAATGGAAAGTCATCAGCGTTGACAATTACCGGGAATATCTTGATGCGGTGTCCCCGATTTTGAAACAGGGTTTGGCAACTTACATTGAAAGCACGCAGGAAATTGTAAATCGCTACAACAATGTTTTCGCCGGACAGCAAAGCAGTTTCATAGTCATGCAGAGGACGGCGGGCGGCATTATGAGTGGCGCGCAGAGAATTAAAATCGCCGACTTCATAAACCACACGATAATTCCGACGCTGGAAAATCGGCAAGCGGAGTTGGACTCCGTTTTCGTTCCGAACGGTGCGCAATTTCTCGCCGACTTGAGAAAAGAATCGACTTCGGTCACAATTTTGGCTTGGCAATATTACGCAAACGGATTGACGGAAAACAACACGACTTTTTTTGACACGGCGGAGAGTTTGCACAAACAGGAATTGACTTTGGACAGACGAATTGAGGAAGTCGTTCACAGTTCTGCCGTCGCAAAAATCGTTCCGACTCCCCCGTGATATTTTTTTATCGGCAGGTGAATTTTTTTGAAATTTAAAATGGCGGCGTTGACTTTCGTCCTGGGCATGAATTTTTTTAATGTTGCTTTTGCCGACGAAGAGCCGGAAGTTTTATCGGTGGACTTGGAAAAAAGTATTTACTTTGCCTTGAAAAATAATCCCGAAATCGAACAGAGCAGACAAGAACGCGAATCGGCACGGTGGCAGTTGTCGCAAGCGCGCAGACAATCCGGCTTTAATGTGAATTACACATTCACCGGCGAACGCGGAAAAAATTCTTCGCTGCCGAACGAAGATGAAAATATTCCCGGCTTGCCGCTCCGAAATACTTTTAATCATGAGTTCCGAATTACTTTTCCGCTTTACAGGGGCGGGCAATTAAAAAATCTTCGTCGGCAAAGAGAATTTGCGCTGAACGAAGCGGATTTGACACTTGAAGATACCAAGCAGTCGATAAGGTCGCAGACGGCAAACGCTTATTACGATATTCTTCGTTGCAAGTATACGATTTATATTTACGAAGAAGAGATGAAAACTTTGCAGGAGCATTTGTCGCGTTCGACAATTCAATACAAGGAAGGAGTCGTCGCCCGTTCAGATATTTTGGCAACCTCCGTTGCGTTGGCAAATTCAAAACAGAGATGGACTTCGGCAAGAGCGGATTATAAAAAAGCGTTGGCGACTTTGAACAAGTTAATGGGTTTCCCGGCGGAGAATCCGTTAATCGTCGATGAAGAACTTTCCTACACGGAGAACGATTTAATTTTGACGGACTGCTTGGAATACGCAGAACAAAATCGCCCGGATTATTTTTCGACGCTTTACGCCGTCGAACAGGCGAAATATGCGGTTGAGGAAGCGAAAGCCCAAACACGTCCCGCCGTCGATGCGGTGGCAAAAAGAAATACGGAGGGCGACAAATTTTTTAAGACGAACAATCTCAATTCATGGGGAATCGGGATTGATGTATCGTGGAATATTTTCGATAACGGAGTGACTGACGCAAGCGTCAAAGATTTGCAAGCAAAATTGAAATCTGCGGAGTCGGTCGCGAAAAATAAATTTGAAACCGTTCGTCTTGAAGTGTATGAGGCGTACACGGATTTGAAGGCGGCTGAAGAAAATATCAAGACATCCGGTATCGCCGTATCGGAAGCGCGGGAAGAATATGACCTTTGCCAACTCCGATACATTGAAGGTGTCGGTACAAATTTGGACGTAATGTACGCTCAAGATAAACTTTCCGAAGCGCGAACAAATTATTCCGACGCGCTTTACAGTTACAACGTGGCGATTTACACGCTGGAAAAAAGTATGGGAATACCGGTTGATAACGATGTTCCGGACTACGTCGCCGCGCAGAGAGACGGGAAAAATTCCGACGAGGCACTTAAAGAATCCGAAATCGGTTCAACGCCGGAATGAAAAAAACCGGTTGATTTGCAACCAGCTTTGAAAAAAATTTATCTGCTCTTTCTTTTGAGATGTTTGGGAGGTTGTCCGTTTCCCGCCGCCGCGAGAAATTCGAGGTCTTCCGCGTCCAATTCGATTTTTTCGGCGCGTCTTTCAATCAGTTTGTCGAAAAGACTTTCGCGAACTTTGCTCAATCCGGAAAAATCGGTTTCTTGAAATCTTTGTTCGAGATCCATTTTTTTCAACTCCTTTAAAAATTTTTCTTTCTGAAATTATATACACCTTCGGGGAAAAAGTATTACAAAAATTTTTCAAAAAATTTTTCTGATGAGGTCGCTTTATGAAAAAACCTTTTTACTTCGGCATCGGCTTTATCGTTTGCATCATTTTCATGCTCCTGGCTTACGGAGTTTATTTGAACCGACGCAGTGAAAATCAAATAACGGATCGCATGGCGGGAAATCGTCTGCTCCTTCAGGGGACGAAGGCGAAAGTTGCCGAAATTTATCCGGTTATCGAATTGAGTTTGATAAACATAAATTCTTCTGAGATAACGGACGTTGTCGCGCTGATTGACGGACGAATAACGCAGGAATTTGTTCAAAAAAATTCTCAAGTTCAAGCCGGCGACCCGATTATAAATCTTTCCAACGAAACAATCGCGCTGAAAATCAAACAGGCGGACAGCGACATTTTGGAGGCTGAGGCTTTGCTTGCCCGTGCGCGAAACAATTACGGACGGTATGAAAGACTTGTGGCGCGTGATGCCGTGCCGAAAGAAAGATTTGAGGAAGCCGTCGCCGAATTGAAATCCGCCGAAGCGAAATTGATGAACGCCACCGCACGAGGATTCGCGGAAGGTCGTTACATCTCCGGTAAGCGGGGAAGTTTTGAAATTTTACCGTCAGCTCGGCTCATACGTTTCCGCCGGCACTCCGGTTGCGCTCGTCGGGAATTTCCAAAAACTTTATTTCAACGCTCCGATTGAAGACAAGATGAGCAACAAAATTTCCGTAGGGCAAATTTTGAAAGTCACCTTCAATCACGGAGAAGATTTTGTCAGAGTTTACGGCTCAAAAAATAAAACCGGGAACATGGGTACTGACGAAATTTTTTCCGCGACCGTTTCGGATATTTCGCCGCCGCCCGGAGAACCCGCAACCACCCGACAAGTCAGTTTTGAAGTTGACAATTCGACGGAGTTGCTCGAACCGGGATTTTATCAAAAAGTTTCCGTGGTTTTAAATTCGCCGCAAAGTTGTCTTGTCGTTCCTCTCGAATCTATGATTGACGACCAAAACAGTTCGGTATTCGTATTTGAGGAAGGCGTTTTGAAACGTCGGAAAATTGTTGCCGGAGCAAATGACGGAAGTTATATCGAAATTGTTTCCGGACTGAATCCCGGCGACATCGTAATTACTTCCGAAACAAGCGGACTTTCCGAAGGAATGGCGGTTGACGTGAATTTGGACGAAGGGAGCGCGACGCATTGAAAGAGAAGAAAAAATTATTCAGTGCCGAATCCCTTGAAAAATTACGTTCAGCTACTTAACGCAAAAGGACGATGCCTCACGCATCGCCCTTGGGAATTTTCAATGTTTGGTGACGCCTAAGGGATTCGAACCCTTGAACCCGCCGTGAGAGGGCGGTGTCTTAACCACTTGACGAAGGCGCCTAATCACTGCGCCGCATAATAGCACACCTGCTTTTCCCCGTCAAGCTTAAGTTAAAGTTTTCTAAGAAAATGCTTTGGGCATTGTAAAAAATTTTAGTCCCGCTACAATACCGCCAGGAAGTTTTTTTTATTTTGACCCTATGGAGGAATTTAAAATGAAAATCGTTACGCAACAAGACGTCGTCAAAAATTTCATGTCAATTCTGGACAAGAATCTCTCTTGTAACGCAATGACCATGCTGAACAAAGCCGTCAGAGGCGTTACAAACAACAAATGCACAACTATTGATAAATCCGTTCAAGATATGGTGAACCAATGCGCGACGTACAAAGGTAATGGTAACGCTTTCTTGAAGGAAAAATGCGGTATCTTCTTGAACAACGAAGACACGGGCGCAATTAGTGGGGCAGACGCAGGCGGAGTTCTAAAGACCGCCAAGTCAGTCATTAAAGAGAGCGGCTCAAAGCTAAGATTAGGCTCCGAATATGACAGTTATCGCGTTTGGTACGATAACAAGGACTCCAACTTAATTGTCAATTACACTGATGTGGGCACAGTAACCAACGATAAGCAACACATAATGGATTGCGCCTACACGTGGTGGATGCCAAATATTGTCAAACTTATCGATGAATCTTACGGCTACAGCTTTGCCGACTCCAATGCAACGCTGAAAAAAATCTATCTGCTATTTGAAAACGGCACCGGTTACCTGGCAACTACCGATTACTACCGTGACGGCATTAAGATAGCTGTCAATCTGGATTACTACAACAGCTTTAAGTCCGATGACTATAACTGCACCAGTCCAAATGGGCAAGGTTACCTGGACAGAACCGTCGCTCACGAAACCGTACATGCCATAATGATGAGCAAGTTTAAGAATCGTTTCTGGGAGTTGCCTCAATTTATCACTGAAGGCACTGCTGAACTTATTCACGGTATCGACGATTTCCGAACCAATGAAATAAAAGCTTTAGCAAATGACTACAACCATTTGAGCATCAAATTGACCGATATGAACCGGGGCACAGGAGATTCTTTATCCTACGCGGCAGGTTACATGTTCCTGCGCTGGCTCGCCAAACAAAATTCAAATTCCGTCAAGGCGGGAACTTTCTGAGCCAATTATATTGTATTCATGTAGCAAAAATCTTGCGAAGTCTAACTTTTATGTTATAATGCGTTTCGCTATTGAAAACTATTATTCACAGGAGGCAATAACTAATGAAAATAGGAATAGTCGGATACGGCAACCTCGGACGCGGCGTGGAGTGCGCCATAAAAGAAAATCCCGATACTGAACTCGTGGCGGTCTTCACGCGCCGTGACCCTGCCAAAGTCAAAAT
>CAJOFG010000021.1 GCA_905233965.1 uncultured Selenomonadaceae bacterium | reverse complement strand
TCGCCGGTTAAAAATTTTAAATCTCCGTTTCGGCGGAGATTTTTTGGTTTGCGGGGGAATTTTTAAATTGGACGAAAAAATTTTTGATGCGCCGATTTTTAACGCGATGAAAAATTATTCGGAGGACATTCAATCCGTTTTTCACACGCCCGGACACAAGCAGGGCAAAGGCGCACACGAATTACTCAAGCAACTTTTCACGCCGGAAGGTTTGCGCGGGGAAGTTTCACTCATGGAGGAGCTGGACGACTTGCACAGCCCGCACTCCTGCATTAAAGCGGCGGAAGAATCGGCGGCGAAACTTTGGAATGCCGACGAAACCTTTTTCATGGTGAACGGAACGACTTCGGCGGTGCAGACAATGATTTTGGCGACGCTCAATCCCGGCGATCTCGTTTTCGTGCCGCGAAATTCTCATCGCTCCGTCATGTCCGGCTTAATCCTCTCCGGTGCCGTCCCGATCTTTTTGCCCGTCGAATTTTCCGGCGAATTGAAAATTCCGCTCAATCTGCAAGTCGAAACTCTTCGACAAGCGACAGAAAAATTTCCCGGCGCAAAAGCATTGATAATCACTTCGCCGAATTATTACGGAGTCGCCGCAGATTTGAAAAAAATTTCCGAACCCCTTCACGCCGCCGGAATGTTGTTGCTTGTCGATGAGGCTCATGGCGCACATTTGCAATTTTGCGAAAAACTTCCCGGAAGCGCGATGAACTCCGGAGCGGACGCGGCGGCGCAATCGACGCACAAATTGCTCGGCTCACTCACTCAAACTTCAATGTTGATGATTCGCGGAAAAAAAATCGACGCGGAAAAATTTCGTCGGGCGGCAAGCCTTTTGCAAACGTCCAGCCCGAATTATTTACTCCTCGCGTCACTCGACATTGCGCGACTTCAAATGCAACAATTCGGTCGGGAAAAAATTTTCCGGGCAGTCGAACTTTCAAAAAAACTTCGCGAAGAAATAAATAAAATTCTCGGCTTGAAAACTTTCGACGCGGTGAAAAATTTTTCCCTCGACACGACAAAAATAACAGTCAACGTCGAAGGACTCGGTTTGACCGGTCCGGACGCGGAAAAAATTTTGCGCCACGATTTAAAAATTCAGTGCGAACTTTCCGACGCGGCAAATTTGCTTTTCCTCATAACTTACGCCGACGACGAAGAAACAATTTCAAATTTGATTCGCGGCTTGAAAAAATTGCCGGCGTACCGGAAAAAAAATTTCGTCCCCGTTCCCGAAAAAAAATTTTCCGAAAAAATTTCAATCCCGACACTTTCTCCGCGTGAAACTTTTTTCGCTGCAACCCGAACCGTTCCGCTCGAAAAATCTTGCGGCAAAATTTGCGCCGAGGAAATTACTTTTTATCCGCCCGGTATCCCCGTTCTTTATCCCGGAGAAATTGTCACGCCGGAAATTTTGCAACACATTCGCGAAACAAAAAAAGCCGGCGGTCGAATTATCGGCGCGTCCGACTTGAAACTTGACACGATTAAAATTATTCAATGAGCGTTGAAAATATCCACGACTTGCCGCTCCACAGCCCGTTTAACGTCAAACATTTTGACGAGTTCCGCGACGGCCTGAGTCGGCGAAATTACTCCGGTTAAAACAGCCTCTTTGATTTCCGGCATACGTCCGGTTATCACCGCGTCGCCGAAAAATAAATTGTGTAAATGTTCGTCAATCATTGCGTGCATCCAGTCGAGAAGTTGTCCGTCCCGGCGTTTTTGGAAAACTCCGCTCTCCGTAGTTTTGTTTTTGAAGAGTTGAATGACTTCCCAAAGTTCCGGCAACCCGGTTTTCGTCAACGCGCTGGCAAGGTATGCGTGAGTCGGCCAACCTTCCGTTGCCGGGCGAATAAATTCCAACATTCTCTCATATTCGCCGCGTGCAACTTTAGCGCGCATTAAATTGTCGCCGTCCGCCTTGTTGACGACGATCGCGTCAGCCAATTCCATGACGCCTTTTTTTATGCCTTGAAGGTCGTCGCCGGCACCGGTAAGAACGACCAACATGAAAAAGTCAACCATAGAGCGGACGGTCGTTTCGGATTGTCCCACGCCGACGGTTTCAATTATGATAACATCGTAACCCGCCGCCTCACACATCAACATGGTTTCGCGACTTTTCCGGGCAACGCCGCCCAAAGTGCCGCCGGCCGGACTGGGACGAATAAAAGCTTCCGGTCTGCGACTCAAAGTTCCCATCCGGGTCTTGTCGCCGAGAATGGAGCCGCGAGTAACGGAGCTTGTCGGGTCAATCGTCAGGACGGCTATTTTGTGTCCGTTGTCGCAAAGCATATTTCCGAACGCCTCAATCATGGTGGACTTGCCCGCGCCGGGTACGCCGGTAATTCCGATACGCAGAGCCTTACCGGTTCGCGGCAGAAGTCTTTGCAAAACACGCTGAGCCTTCGCAAAATGTTTAGGGTTGTTGCTTTCGATTAAGGTTATCGCACGGGACAAAATCATTCTGTCGCCGTTTGAAACACCTTCGACAAATTCATCTTCACTCAAAATCATTCGGCGTTTCGGTTTAAATTTTCCCGACGTGAAATCCGGATTGATGTTTCCGACCGTCGTATCTTTTATTCCCTCAATCCCGCTCATGACCGCCGAAGATCCGGAAACAGCCCACTCCGGCGTTGTCGTCGTATACTTCGCCAATGTCGTCACCTCTCAAAAAAATTGTTGCGTCAATTATATCAACCGGATTTTTAAAATTCAATCACGCCGGACAATAAATAATTTTTTGTAACGTATTGTTTGCAATGATAATTGATTCGATTGTGTGAATAATTTTCAGCGAAGCCGTTGCTTTGAGTTAAACGAGCAGAATTTTTATTCGACTTTGCCGATGCGCTCTAATTTTTTTCCGAATTGTAAAGTTCCCTTGTCGGGTCATAGGACACATTCAAAAATTCCTGCGTGACTTCCGATTTTTTTCTCCGTCATCACAACCGCTCACAAGTTCGGCGAAAAAAATAATTGCCGCCGCCAAAGTTGCGGAAAAAATTTTTGAAAGTCCGGCCATTTCAATTTCACCTCCGGATAAAATGCAGGAAACCTGCAAACCGGTTCAAATTAAAATTCAAATCAAAGTTTGCAGGCTTCCGTTGTCGAATCACCGTTCAATTTTTTTCATATGATAATTTTTTGTCCGAATATGTCAACGTCAATTTTCAATCTCAGTGAACATCTGCCGGTGAAACTCGCGCTTTAAAAGTTTTGTAGGTCCAATACTGATAGCACAAAACGATCGGGACAAAAATTATTGCGGCGACCGTCATTATCAGCAAAGTTCCCTGAGTCGATGCCGCGTTGTAAATCGTCAAGCTCCATTCCGGGTTCAAACTCGACACCATGAGACGCGGGAAGAGTGCGACGAAAAGTCCGAGCGTCGTCATGGCGATTACAACCGTCGTGCAGACAAATGCCGAACGTTGGCTGTACTCCTTCGCGAATTGCCACGCGCTGAACAAAACGCCGAGAGCCGACGCAAAAATTATAACGCCGCTCATTTTCGACATCACGTCCGTTTCAAAAACCGTCGCGATGATGAAGAGGAGGTAAACCGCCCAAGCCGAAATTCCCAGGCACGCAGATTTTTTTCTGAGGTCGAGAATCATTCTTTCGTCGGCAAGTCGCATCATCAAAAAAGTTGCGCCGTGAAATGCGAAGAGGAGCATGAAGAAAATTCCGGCAAGCAACGTGTAAGGACTCAAGAGGTCAAAGAAATTTCCGAGATAATGCATTTCCGAATCAATCGGCAAACCTTTTAACAAGTTCGCCATTGCAACGCCCCATAAAATTGCCGGCAAAAGACTTCCGAAAATTATCGCGCAGTCCCAAAAAAGTTTCCAGTCCGGTCTGTCGATTTTTCCGCGCAACTCAAAAGCAACGCCGCGCAAAATTAAGGCGAGCAACATTAAAAACAGCGCGAGATAAAAAGTGCTGAACATTGTCGCGTAAACGTGAGGGAACGCCGCAAAAGTCGCGCCGCCCGCCGTTATCATCCAAACTTCGTTCGCGTCCCAAACCGGTCCGATTGAACGGATTAACTGCGAACGTTCTTTTTCCGGGCGACCGATCATCAAAATTCCCACTCCGTAATCGAATCCTTCCAGAATGAAAAATCCGGTAAACAGTACCGTTATCAAAATGAACCAGATAATATTCAAATCCATGACTGCATCACCCCTTTATTCTTCCTCCGAAATTTTTGTACGGCGAATAAAATAAATTGCGGTAAAAATCGCGAGGACTGCCAGCAACAGATAAATTGCCGTGAATCCGATTAACGTGAGCCAAACTTCTCCGGGTGACAAATTCGGGCTGACTGCCGCCGAAGTTTTTTGCAAGCCGACGACTATCCAAGGTTGACGACCCGCTTCCATGATGTACCAGCCGACAGAGTTTGCGATAAACGGGAGCGGCAAAAGTATCGGCAAACATTTCAAAACGCATTTAAAATTCGTTATCCGCTCTCTGAACGGGAAAGCGAGGAATCCGACGCAGAGAACGATAAACAAAAGCAACATTCCGATACCGACCATCGTCCGGAAACTCCAGAACATTCCGCGCACGTCCGGAATATAATTTCCCGGTCCGTATTTTTCCGTCATCTCATTTTGCAAATCGTTTATGCCTTTGACTTCGCCGTGAAATGAATTGTGTACCATGAAGGTGAAGAGGTACGGAATTGTAATTTCGGAATCATTTTTTCCCGCCGCTTGATTTATATCAGCGACAATCGCGAACGGTGCCGGGTCTTCCGTTTCCCAAAGAGCCTCAAAAGATGCAAGTTTCATCGGGTTGCCGGTTGCGAGATATTGCGCGTGCATATGACCGGAACCCATAACGCCGAAAACGCCGAGCAAAGTGTAGAGGACGGCGCGGCGAAGTGTGCGAACAAACATTTCGCGGGAAACTTCATCGCTTGCAATTTTCCACGCGCTGACCAAAATAACGAGGAATCCCGCCGTCGTTATGCCGGCAAAAAATGCGTGGAAGTATTCGCCGAGAACGTAACGGTTCGTAATCAAATCGAAAAGACTTGTCATGACTGCGCGACCGTTTTCAATTTCGTAACCGACCGGGTGTTGCATGAAAGAGTTCGCGACGAGAATCCAAAATGCGGAAAGGTTACTGCCGAAGGCGACAATCCAAATGCAAAGGCAGTGCATTTTTTCGCTGAGTTTATCCCAACCGAAAATCCAAACGCCGATGAAAGTCGATTCGAGGAAAAATGCGGTCAAAGCTTCCAACGCGAGCGGCGCACCGAAAATGTCACCCATAAATCTTGCGTATTCCGACCAGTTCATTCCGAAATGAAATTCCTGCACGATACCGGTTACAACGCCCATTGCAAAGTTGATTAAAAAGATTGTGCCGAAAAATTTTACCAACTTTTTCAGCTTTATCCGCTCTTCGTAACTTCCGCTGTTGATGTACCAAGTTTCAAGCAGGGCAACGAAAATCGACAGACCCAAAGTGACGGGAACGAACAAAAAATGATACACGGTCGTTATCGCGAATTGCAATCGCGACAAAAGTAATGCGTCCATATTATCCCCTCTTTCTCCCAAAAAAATTTTTATCAATGCTGCCCGAATTATATCACACGAAGAAATTTTTCAATACGGGTTTTAATCTTAATCGGAAATATTTTTCAGAAAGTTTAATCCGGAATTTAAACGCTCCAAAGATTTTTCCTTGCCGAGCAGATACAAAATTTCAGTCACGCCGCCCGGAGTTACTTTTTGTCCGGAAAGAGCGATTCGCAACGGCCACATTATCGTTCCGATTTTCAATCCGGTTTTTTCGACGAATGCGGAAATTTTTTCGTTCAATTCGTCCGGTGTCCAATTTTCGATGCCGGAAAAAATTTCAACCGCCGGTTCGATAATTGCGACGGATTTTTCCGGAGTAACTTTGTTTCGCTTGTTCGTGAAAAGTTCAACGTCAAGCGGCGGCATCGTTTCCAAAAATTTTATCATGTCCGGAATTTCGCCGAACCTTGAAACGCGCGTTTTCAAAATGCCGGCGAGATAATTTTTTTTCTCCGGCGAATTTTCGTAAAGACCGCAGAAAAATTTTTCCGCAGACTTTGCAAAATCTTCGTCGCTCATCGCTTTGAAATATTCGCCGTTCATCCAGCCCAATTTGTTGTAGTCGAAAACGGAAGGCGAATTGCTCAAACCGTCAAGGCTGAATTTTTCGATAAGCTCCGGCATGGAAAAAATTTCTTGATTCGATTTCGGATTCCAACCCAAAAGCGCGACGTAATTTGTTATCGCTTCCGGCAAATATCCCGCCTCGATTAAGTCGTTGAAACTTGTTGCGCCGTGTCGCTTGCTGAGTTTTGAAACGGTGCCGTCCTCCGCCTTGCCCATGACCGGCGCGAGGTGAATAAATTTCGGAATTTCCCAACCGAAAAATTCGTAAAGCAAAACGTGTTTCGGTGTCGAAGTGATAAATTCCGTGCCGCGAATTATGTGGGTGACTTCCATTAAATGATCGTCAACGACGTTTGCAAAATTGTAAGTTGGCATACCGTCACTTTTCAAAAGAATTTGATCTTCGAGTTCGGAATTTGAAATTGTAATGTTTCCGTGCAGAACGTCAAAGAAAGTCGTTTCGCCGGCAAGCGGCATTTTCTGGCGAATGACGTAAGGTTTTCCCTCCGACAAATTTTTTTCGATTTCCTCCGGCGAAAGTTCCCGGCAATGTCGATTGTAGCCGCCGAATTTTTTTTCGTCGTCCGGCGCGGAATTTTTTTCTTCCCCGTGATTACAAAAACATCTGTAAGCGTGTCCGGATTCGACAAGTTCCTCCGCATATTTTTTGTAAATATCCATGCGTTCGCTTTGAATGTACGGAGCAAAATTTCCGCCGAAACCGGGACCTTCGTCCGGAATAATTTTCGCCGCCGCCAAAGTATTTTTTATAAACTCCACAGCGTCGGCAACATACCGGGCGCGATCGGTATCTTCGATTCGCAAAATAAAATCTCCGTGTTGAGATTTTGCGAAAAGGTAAGCGTAAAGAGCCGTCCTCAAATTTCCGATGTGCATATAACCGGTCGGGCTGGGTGCAAAACGTGTACGAACTTTTTCCAATTTGTAAAACTCCTTCGTGAGTAAAAATTATTTGTTCAAAATTTCTTTCCAATAACCGAAAAGCGTCCGGCAAATCATGAGCGACGAAACCGCGCCGGGATCTTCAAAACCGATACTGCGTTCGCCGAGATAACTTGCGCGTCCGCGTCGTGCCGGAATTGTTTTTGTATATTCCACTCCGTCGCGTCCGGCATCACGCGCTTCAATCATGACTTCTTCAACGGATTTTCCGATTGTGTTTTCCGGTTTGAAACATTCGTGAATGGGAATTAAAACGTCCAGCATTGTTTTATCGCCTTTTTGCGCGTGACCGCGTTTTTGAACTCCGGCAACCGCCGCGCCGAAAACTTTTTCCAGCGTTAAAATATCCGGCGAAGAATTTTCGTCGATGACTTTCGCCGCCTCCAAAATTGCCGTCCCGTACAAAGGACCTGCAGTCCCGCCGACGTTCATGACGACTGCTTCGCCTATCGCCGTCAAAACTTTTTTCAAGTCCTCCGTGTCGTCGAGGTCTTCAAAAGCTTCAATCGCCGCGTCCGCTCCCCGCGCCATGTTTATTCCGTGATCTCCGTCCCCGACTTTCGCGTCGAGGTCGGACAAATAATCTTTTTCTGCCGTCAAAACTTTTACGACCGCATCCAAAGCGTCTTTTATCATTACTCTTACACTCCTCCGAAAAAAATTTTTCTCCTGCAATATTTTTTTCAAATAATACCATATATTTTTTAACTGTGCTATAATACAGCAACTTTATTTTCGGGAAAATTTTTTGCGGGAGATGAGCTTTACATTGGAACAAAGTATCGGAATAAAGGACATGAGAGCATTTTTTGCAATAGTCGAAGAAGGCAACATCAGCCATGCCGCGCAAAGACTCGACGTTGCACAACCTGCTCTCAGTCGTCAAATGAAACGCTTGGAAGAAAAATTGAACGTGAAACTTTTTGAACGCGGCTCGCGCAGGATTCGGCTGACGGATGCCGGGCGCGTTCTTTACGGAAGAGTCGAAAGTATTCTCGGAATGGTGGACGGCACGGTCAGAGAAATTACGGAGATAGGCACCGGCGCGAAAGGCTCCGTTCGTATCGGAACGATAACATCTTCCGGCGCGATGATTCTTCCGGAACTGATTGCCGACTTCAGAAAAGTTTATCCCAAAATTACTTTTGAAATTTGGGAGGCGGAAGGCGCAAGAATTTTGGAATTGCTCGACAACCGGCTGATTGAAATTGCCGTCACCCGGACGCAGGTGGACAACATCAATTATGAAACGCTCGTCCTGCCGAATGAACCTTTGGTCATGGTGATGAACAAAAAAAATCCGTGCGGCAAGAAAAAAGATTCGGTAAAATTCCACGAACTGCAGGGACAGCCGCTTATCATTCCGCTCCGTTGGAAACCGGCTTTTGAAACGAATTGCAAAAATTTGGGATTCACGCCGGAAATAATTTGCGTTTCCGACAGCACGGTACAGGGTTTGCTGATGGTGAAAATGAATTTGGGCGCGGCGATGATTCCGCTTTCCAGCCGGACACTTTTGACGGACGGCGATTTGATTTACAAAAGATTGGTTGAACCGGAAATGACGACGCACACGGTCGTGAGCTGGTTGAAAAATCAAACGCTCTCGACTTCGTGCACGAACTTTTTGGAAATGTTCAAGCAAAAATTTCCGGTGAGAGGTTGACACATGGATTTTGAAAATTTGCAAGTCGGTTTAAAAAATTCCGGAGAGATGCCGGTTACCGAAAAAGACACGGCAATTTTTGTCGGCTCGGCGACACCGAAAATGGTTGCGCTGATGGAAAAAGTTTCTGCGGAGCTTGCGGAAAAAAATTTGCCGGAAGATTTTACAAGCGTCGGAATTTCTCTGAACGTCGAACACATTGCGCCGACTCCGATCGGAATGAAAATCCGGGTCGAATCCGAACTTGTCGAAGTATCCGGAAGGAAGTTGACTTTTGAAGTCGCCGCCTTCGACGAGGCAGAAAAAATCGGCAAAGGTCGCCACGAAAGATTTATCGTCAACGGGAAAAAATTTCAAACTAAAGCCGACGGAAAATTTTCCGGATAAAAAAATTTGTCCCGGCTGCTTCCGGATTTTATTGACGGCTTTTTTTTGCCGGTGTAAAATTCACGCGCAAATTGTGTTAAAAGTTTTCGGTCGAAAAAAATATTTGAGGAGAATTTGAAAACTTATGCCCGAATATATTTTGTCATTCGTTTTGGCTGTCGGCATTGCTCTTGTCGTCACGCCCGGAGTAATTTTTATCGCGCACATCACCGGCGCGCTGGACAGACCGGACGGCAGGAAGGTTCACAAAAAACCGATTCCGCGAATAGGCGGTGCCGGAATTTATACGGCGTTCATGTTTTCCGTCGGAATTACTGCGGTGATGGTCGACTTCAACGGGGAAATGTTTCACGAAGTTATCGGGCTGGTTTTTGCCGGCACGCTGATTTTTGTTTTGGGACTGATTGACGATTACAAGAATTTGCCGGCGAAAGTAAAATTGCTCGGACAAATTTTTGCGGCGGCTGTCTTGGTTCTGGGGTTCGACATAAAAATTGATTTCATAACCGATCCTTTCGGCGACTTCATTTATCTCGAATCATTCATCGCGGTGCCGGCAACAATTTTCTGGCTCGTCGGCTTGACAAACACGGTGAATTTAATCGACGGGCTGGACGGATTGGCGGCGGGTGTTTCGGCGATAGCGTCGGTTACAATTTTACTCGTCGCACTCCAACAAAATTTTTTGCTCGTCGCGATAATGACCGGAGCATTGGCGGGGGCGGCAGTCGGATTTTTGTTTTACAACTCGAACCCGGCGCGAATTTTTATGGGCGACTCCGGCAGTATGTTTTTCGGATTCATGCTCGCGGGAATTTCCGTTACCGGCTCGATGAAAAGCACGGCGACAATCGCATTAATCGTTCCCATTCTCGCACTCGGACTTCCGATTTTGGACACGGCATTTGCAATAGTCAGACGGTGGCGCGGCGGACAACCTATTTTCAAACCGGACAAAGGGCATTTGCACCACAGACTTTTAAGCTTGGGTTTCACGCAGAAACAGGCTGTGCTTTTAATGTACGTCATCAGCGCGATGCTCGGCGTCAGTGCGGTGGCATTGACGGAAGTCAGCAGTCAAATTGCAATCATAATTATGTTGGCGATAGTCGGCGCGATTCTTTACGGCGCGAAAAAATTGGGTATACTTCGTCTTGCGGACAGATAAAAATTTTGTCCGGCAAATTTTTTAAGTGAGGTTCTCTCCCATGACAAAAGAAAAATTAAAGGTAATGACGGTGTTCGGCACTCGTCCCGAAGCGATAAAAATGGCTCCGGTCGTTTCCGAACTTTTTCGCCGGTCGGATAAAATTTTACCGATCGTCACCGTCACGGCACAACACCGGGAAATGTTGGATCAAGTCCTGCACCTGTTCAAAATAAAACCGGATTACGATTTAAACATCATGTCGCAAAGTCAAACGCTCTTCGACATAACCTGTCGGGTGCTTGACGGATTGAACGAAGTTTTGACGAAAGCGCAACCGGATATAATTTTGGTTCACGGCGACACGACGACGACTTTTGCCGGAGCGTTGGCGGCTTATTATCATCAAAAAGCCGTCGGACACGTCGAAGCGGGATTGAGAACCGGAAATAAATATTCGCCGTACCCGGAGGAAATGAATCGCAAATTAACCGGCGCGTTGACCGATTTGCACTTCGCGCCGACGAATACTTCAAAAGAAAATTTACTTCGCGAAGGAGTTTCGTCGGAAAATATTTTCGTTACCGGCAACACGGTTATTGACGCTCTGCATCAAACAGTCCGGGACGATTTCAAATTTCACAACGACCTTTTGGAGCAAATCGACTACGGCAAAAAAATAATTTTGGTGACGACTCACCGCCGGGAAAATTGGGGAGAACCTCTGCGGAATGTTTACAAGGCTTTGAAAAAGTTGACGGAAGATTTTTCCGACGTGGAAATTATTTTCCCCGTTCATAAAAATCCGAAAGTCCGCGACGTTGTCAATGCGGAGCTCGGCGGCTTGGAAAAAGTTCATTTAATCGACCCGCTCGACTATGAACCGTTCGCAAATCTGATGAACCGGGCGACTTTGATTTTGACGGATTCCGGCGGCGTGCAGGAGGAAGCACCTTCGCTCGGAAAACCGGTACTCGTTCTCCGCGACACCACGGAAAGACCGGAGGCCGTCGATGCCGGCACGGTGAAACTTATCGGTACGGACTTCGACAAAGTTTATTCGACTGCCCGGCTCCTGCTCACCGACAAAAACGAATACGATAAAATGGCCGCCGCCGTCAATCCTTACGGGGACGGAAAAGCGGCGGAAAGAATCGTTCAAGCAATTTTGTGGAAGTACAAACTTTCGGACGAAAAGCCGGACGTTTTCCGCGTTTAAATTTTTATTTAAGTTTCAAATGTCGGGATAACTTCGGTGAGTCCCGGCTTTTATATTTTTGCGAATCAAAAATTTTTTTTAAGGAGAGAAAAACAAATGAGAAGTGACATCGTAAAAAAAGGTGCGACACGTTGCGCCCACCGCTCCCTGTTCAACGCAAACGGATTCGGACCGGAAGAACTTTCCCGTCCGCTCATCGGCATTTGCAATTCTTTCAACGAAATTATTCCCGGACATATGCATTTGCGCTCCGTGACTGAAGCGGCGAAACTCGGAGTGGCTGCCGCCGGAGGAACGCCGATAGAATTTCCGGCAATCGGAGTTTGTGACGGAATTGCAATGGGTCACACCGGAATGAAATATTCTTTGGCAAGTCGGGAACTTATCGCCGACTCGATTGAGGCGGTTACAATGGCAAGCGGTTTCGACGCGCTGATTTTAATTCCGAACTGCGATAAAGTCGTGCCGGGAATGTTGATGGCGGCGGCGCGTTTAAATATTCCGTCGATAATCGTCAGCGGCGGTCCGATGCTTGCCGGACGTTTTCACGGTCGCGACATCAGCGTCAGCCAAGCGTTTGAGGCGGCGGGAAAATTCGCGGCGGGACAAATGACGCGGGAAGAAATGACCGAATTGGAATCGAAGGCTTGTCCCGGTTTCGGCTCATGCGCCGGACTTTTCACGGCAAACACGATGAACTGTTTGAGTGAAGCGTTGGGAATGGCTCTGCCCGGCAACGGAACAATTCCGGCGGCTTACAACGGAGCGCGCGCAATTTTGGCGAAACGTGCCGGAAAAGTTTTGATGAATATGTTGAAGAAAAATATTTTGCCGCCCGATATTTTGACG
>CAJOFG010000020.1:3723-14087 GCA_905233965.1 uncultured Selenomonadaceae bacterium | reverse complement strand
AAAAAAAAATCCGCGCCGCAAAAAAAATCTTCAACGCCGGCAAGAAAATCTCCGACTCCGATTATCCCTCCGCCCGCTCCGATGAATATTTCGCCGCCGAAAAAAATCGAAGTCAATCGCGGCGAAAAAGTAAACATCAGACGGCGCGGAAGTTCTTCCTCCGAAATTTCAATCAATCTGAAGTGGAAAAAAACCGGTGCCGGCAGGGTTTCCGGAAAAAATATCGACTTGGATTTGTGTTGCCTTTACGAATTGCAGGACGGAGAAATCGGAGCGGTTCAAGCTTTGGGAAATCTTTTCGGGAGTTTTTCCTCCGCGCCGTACATTTTGCACGAAGGCGACGACAGAACCGGAAATGTTTCGGACGGTGAAACGATTCGCGTGAACGGAAAATTTATTCGTAAAATCCGGCGCATTTTAATTTTCACGTTCATTTATTCCGGCGCGACGAATTGGTCTGACGCGCAAGGGGTCGTCACGGTGAAATGTCCCGGCTCTCCGGATTTGGTTGTACGCATGGACGAATACGGTTCGCGGAAAAATACTTGTGCCGTTGCTCTTTTGGAAAATGTCGGCGATACTTTCAGCGTGGAAAAAATTGTCCGGTTCTACAAAGATTCTCAGGAAATGGACGACGCTTTCGATTGGGGATTGGAATGGGCGCGCGGTAAAAAAGATTGAGCGTTCAATTTTGAAATTGTTTTCGCGATACCCGACCCGTAACCTCACGGCAGATTTTTTACTTCACAACTTATAAAAACTTTTGTATAATTCCGGAACGGGGGCGGCTTGGCGGTTCGCTTTTCAATTTTAAACCGGAAGGATTTTGAAATGGGAAATTACAAAAACGAAATAAAATTTTTCGTCGGCGACATCACGAAGTTGAAAGTTGATGCGATAGTCAATGCGGCGAACAAGAGTTTACTCGGCGGCGGAGGAGTTGACGGAGCAATTCACCGGGCGGCGGGTCACGAACTTTTGGAGGAGTGCCGGACTTTGCACGGTTGCGAAACCGGCGAAGCGAAAATCACGAAGGGATACAAACTTCCGGCAAAGTATGTCATTCACACCGTCGGACCGGTTTATTCCGGAAAATCTCGCGACGCGGAACTTTTGCGGAACTGTTATTTAAATTCTCTCGACCTCGCGAAAAAAAATAATTTGCACGAAATTGCTTTTCCCGGAATTTCAACCGGCGTTTACGGCTACCCGAAAAAAGATGCGGCGAAAGTTGCGTTGAAGGCAATTTCGGATTGGTTTGAAAAAAATTCGGACTACGGCATGAAAATTACGGCAGTTAATTTCAGCCGCGCCGATTACGAAATATATTTGGAAGTAAGCAAAGAATTTTCGACTTTACCGAAAGGCGATGAATAAATTGATAGAAATTCAAGGTATCGAACGTGTAGACTTGACGAAGAGAATGGACGCGGTGCGCCGCCGGATTGAGGCGATAGAAAGCAGATTCGGAGTCGGCGGAGATTTTGAAACACGGTTGAACGAAGAAATTCAACGTCAGGACGCTTTGCAAAGAGTAAGTCAAATTCAGCAAACGCCGGACGCGGAAAAACTTATCGGCGGATCAAATCCGGTGAACGAAAACGACGCGATAAATTCTCAAAGAGTTGCCACAATTTTGAGAGCCGCCGGAATAAATGTTCCGGACACTTCCGGCAACGCACAACAAACCGGAGATACCGCGCAAAGAATTTCCGGTGACGCTCCCGGACGCAACGATACGCGGACGGGTGATTTGTCCGGCTCCGGCGACGCGGAAGAAATTATTCGCACCGCCGCTTTGACGAACGGAGTAGATCCGAAACTTGCCCGCGCGATTGCAATGGCAGAGTCGAATATAAATCAGGATTCGATTTCGGATGACGGCGCGATAGGCGTTATGCAACTCATGCCGGACACTGCCGCAACTCTCGGAGTAAATCCTTACGATATGCGCGAAAATATCGAAGGCGGTACCCGTTTCCTGCGGCAAATGTTGGACACGTTCGACGGCGACCTTGAAAAATCAATCGCCGCTTACAATGCCGGACCGGGCGCGGTTAAACAATACGGCGGTGTTCCTCCGTACCCCGAAACTCAAAATTATGTTTCCAGAGTTCTGAGTTTGTATCGCTGATTTTTTGGAGCGTGATACGATGGCAAAGAAAAAAAGTTCCGGAAGTAAAATCGGTACGATTCTCCTCGTCCTGCTGATTTTGCTTTTCCTGTCCGGCATTGCTTTGGGAGTTTGCATTTATCTCGGCGTGGTTGACGAAGATAAAGTCGCGTGGATGAATGAGAAAGCCGGCTTGTACAAATTGCCGATAGTCGGTGCCGGCGAAATGTTTGAGTATTTCACCGTGCCGCCCGGTGTCGTTTGGCCGGAGCCCGAACCGGAGCCGGAAGAAGATAAAGACAAAAAAGATAAAGACGTTGCGAAAGCCGGAGAAGGTGACGCGGCAAAAGATAAAGACAAGCCGAAAAAATCTAAAGATGTGACACTTTCCAAAGAGGAAATCGAAAAGCAAACAAAACTTCGCGAAGAGGCGGAGAAAAAAAGAATTTCCAAGCTTGCCCGGATTTACGACAGCATGAAACCGGAGGACGCGGCAAAGGCTCTCGACGGAGTGGAGCCGGATACCGTCGTTTTGATTTTGCAAAAAATGAACGAGGCGAGCGCGGCAAATGTTTTGTCGAAAATGGAACCGTTGATGGCGGCGCAGATAACTCAAATGTTGTTCGAGGGAACTCAGCAGAGATTGACAACGCCGCAACAGGATCAACCGCAACCGACGCAACAATAAAGGAGTTTTTTTGAATGAGCATTTTGGCAGCCGTCGCCGTACCTCACCCGCCGATAATTTTGCCGGAGATCGGGCGCGGCGAAGAGAAAAAAATTTCCGCAACTTCCGACGCTTACAAAGAAATTTCTCGGCGAATAGTCGAACTCAATCCGGAAACGATAATTATCACAAGTCCGCACTCGATTATGTATGCGGATTATTTTCACGTTTCGCCCGGCAAAAGCGCGGAAGGAAGTATGGCAAATTTCCGCGTCCCGGAAGTTTCGTTGAAAATAAAATATGACTCCGAGTTTGTCGAAAAGTTGAGCGAAAATTCTTCTGCGGAAAAATTTCCTGCCGGGACTTTCGGCGAACGTTCGCCCGAATTGGATCACGGAACTTTTTTGCCGATAAGATTTTTGCAACAAGCCGGCTTGGATTCGGAAAAAGTAAAATTCGTCAGAATCGGTTTATCCGGACTTTCCCCGGAAGAACATTATCAATTCGGAAAAATAATTTCCCGGACGGTTGACGAATTGAATCGCCGGACAGTTTTTATCGCGAGCGGTGATTTGTCGCACAAACTCAAGCCGGAAGGTCCTTACGGTTTTGTTCCCGAAGGACCGGAGTTTGATGCGGAAGTCATGGAAAATTTGAGCGCACCGGATTTTTTGAAACTCCTGACAATGGATTCGACGATGTGCAACCGGGCTGCGGAATGCGGTTTGCGTTCGTTTTGGATTATGTCCGGCGCATTGGACAAAAAATCCGTGACGGCGGAAAAATTATCTTACGAAGGGACTTTCGGTGTCGGTTACGGAATTGTTTGGTTTGAAATCGGAGAGCCGGACGAATCGCGGGACTTTGCAAAAAAATTATCCGAGTACAAACACGTTGAAGCGGAGAAACGAAAAAAAACTGAGGACGCTTACGTTAAACTTGCGCGCCACAGTCTGGAAAATTTTGTCCGCACTCACAAGCCGGCGGAGTTGCCGGACGATTTGCCGGAAGAGTTGCTGAACCGTCGCGCCGGAGCTTTCGTCAGTCTGCACAAAAACGGAAATCTTCGAGGCTGTATCGGAACGATTATGCCGACGACGGAAAATGTTGCGCGGGAAATTTTGCAAAATGCCGTTTCCGCCTGTTCACGCGATCCGCGATTTTCTCCCGTCGAAATTTCCGAACTTGAAGATATTGTTTACAGCGTGGACGTTCTCGGCGAACCGGAAAGAATTTTTTCCGTCAAAGATTTGGACGTAAAAAAATACGGAGTCATCGTCGAAAACGGAGGGCGACGCGGACTTCTTCTCCCGGACTTGGAAGGTATCGACACGGTTGAGGAACAAATTTCAATCGCACGACAAAAAGCCGGTATCGCTCCGACCGAAAAAGTTACTTTGTGGAGATTTGAAGTCATTCGTCATCATTGAACTATGGGAATAAATTTTTTTAAGGAGATGTTACGCCGCGTGAAGAGAAATGATTCGTGCTGGTGCGGCAGCGGAAAAAAATATAAAAAATGTCATCTGGACTTCGACGAACGAATTGACGGAATGACTTTTTCAAAAAAGAAAGGGCAACTCAAACCGCCGCACAAACTCATAAACAACGCCGGCGACATCGAAAAAATCAAACGGGCGGCTGAGATAAATACCGGTGCTCTCGACTTGGCGGGCTCTCTCGTCAAAGCCGGCATCGACACTCTGAAAATTAACGATGCGGTTCACGAATTTATCGTCGGGCACGGCGGGCATCCTTCCTGCCTGGACTTTGAAGGTTTTCCGAAAAGTATTTGCATTTCGGTCAACGACGTTGTTTGTCACGGTATCCCGTCCGCCGAAACGATTTTGCAAGACGGCGACATTTTGAATATCGACATAACGACTGACGTTGACGGATTTTTTGCCGACGCGTCCAGAATGTTCACCGTCGGAAAAATTTCTCCGGAGGCAGAAAAACTCGTTCGGGTTACAAAAGAAATTATGGAAGTCGGAATTGCGGCGGCAAAAGCTTGGCACTTCGTCGGCGACATCGGCGCGGCTTGCGGAAAGTTGGCGCACGAAAACGGTTATTCTGTCGTCACGGATTTGGGCGGTCACGGTGTCGGAAAAGATTTTCACCTTGAGCCTTTCGTCAGCCACGATTGCGCGTCGGAAACCGGTATGCTCCTCGTGCCGGGAATGGTTTTGACTGTCGAACCGATGATTAACGCGGGCAAAAAAAATGTCGTCGTCGATGAGGACGACGGCTGGACTGTGTACACGGAGGACGGAAGTCTTTCCGCGCAGTGGGAAAAAACAATTTTGATAACGGAAAACGGCGTTGAAGTTTTGGCAAGCTGATTCCGGAAAATATTTTCAGTTAAATTGTGTCAAACTCTCGCAAAAATTTTTCGGCGGGAGTTTTTTTATTTCAACTCTGTTAAAAATTCTTCAAAGGGCAAGCCGTGATTCCGGGCAAGATTTAATTTTTCGGCGTGCAAGATGCATTTCGTCACGAAGTCGGTTGCTTTTTGCACGGACGCGGTCAAACTTTCCCCGTTGAGCAGAGAGCCGGCAACGACTGCAAAAAATACGTCGCCCGTACCGGAACGATCACCGCCGAGTTTTTCCGAAGAAACAAATTCGATTTTCCCGGAGTCGTAAACAAAGTTTGTAATTTTTTTCGGGTCGTCGAAGTTCAAAGTCACGCCGGTTATCACGAGTTTGTCGCCGCGCATCTTCGACAAAATTTTTTCCGAAATTGTCATCAAGTCGGAGTCGGAAATAATTCCGTCGCCGGGATATGGGACGTTTGAAAGTTCGCAAGCCTCAGTCAAATTCGGAGTGATAACGTCGGCGAATTGCAAAAGCTCCCGCATTTCCAAACACATCTGCCGGTTGTACGACGCATAAATTTTTCCGTGATCCCCCATGACCGGATCGATAATTTTCAGCGGCGCGGAAATATTTTTCAAAAAGTTGCAGACGATTTTTATTTGTTCGACGGAACCGAAAAATCCGGTCGCTACTCCGTCAAATTCCAAATTGTTCAGCCGCCAACTTTCCATATAATTTTCCATTCTGTCGGTGTAGTCGTCCAGAAAATAATTTTTAAAACCGGTGTGAACGGACAAAATCGCCGTCGGCAAGGGGCAGACTTGAATTTTCAGCGCGGAAATTATCGGCAACTCCACCGTCACGGAGCAACGCCCGAATCCGGTTATATCGTTTATCAATGCAAATTTTTTTTGTTTCAAAATTTTTTCACCTTATCCTGTTAAAAATTTTTAAATTGTGAAGTCAAATATCGGTAACATGATTGAAAAAACCAGCGCGGCAACGATTGCACCCGCCGCCAAAGTTCCGAACACTTCAGCTTTTGCCGGCAAAGTCCGGAGCGTTTCCTCAATTTCAAAGTCCGCCATGTTTTCGCATTGTCCGAGCATTTGAACGAGTTCGCCGCTCTCCTCTCCGGTCGTTATCAATCCGAGATACAGCGGAGAAATTTTTTTGAAATTCCTTTTCAGCGCGTCGCCCAATTTTTCGCCTTGTTCAATCGCAATTTGTACCCGCGATAATTTTTCTCTGACGTACAAATTTCCGCCGGAGTCCGCGCTTAACTTTATCGCTTCGTTCAAAGTGATTCCGCTCTCCGTCAAAAAGCCGAGCCGGGAAAATAAATTTCGTAATTCGATTTCGCGCACGACTTTTACTTCCAACTTCAGCCTGTCGATAATTTTTTTCACGTCGGGATTTGTCCGGTAAATGAACAGGCAAAAAAATATTCCGGCGAAAATCGCGAACAGGACGAGAAAAAAATTCTCCGACAAAAATCTTCCGGCGGTCAAAAAAATCAAAGTTATCAGCGGCAAAGTGTCACCGCGCTCCGAGTAAAAATTTTCAAACACCGGCAATGTAACATTTATCATCACCGCCGCCGCAACCAATGCCGCGACGAAAACGACGAGCGGATAATACAGCGCGCCGGAAACTTTTTTTCGCGTCATGTAACTTCGCGCCGACCTGTCCGCCAATCCCTCCGTGACTTCGCGCAATTTTCCGCCGTTTTCGCCGATCGCGACGAAATTTATCGCGTCCTCGTCGAAAATCATTTCGTGCCGGCGCATCGCATCGCTGAATTTTTCTCCGCTCTCGATTCCCGCGATTAAATCCCGCAAAACTTTTTCCGAAACGTGACCCGCAGAAGATTTCGCCAGCGTTTGAAGTGATTCGTGCAAAGTCATCACGCCGAGCATGACGCTCAATTCCCGGAAGAAAACCGATTTCCATTTGCCGCCGAGCCGGAATTTTAAAATCAAGTCGGAAAAAAATTTTGAAATTTCTTTTCGCTCCGGTTCGAGGTTGACAACGGTTATTCCCTGAAATTTTAACGCCGCATAAGCGTCCGAATAATTTTCCGCGTTCAAAGTTCCGGTTTGCAAATTTGAATTTTCGTCGTAACCTTTGTATCTGAATTTCTCCATGAAAAAAATTTTTCCCTTACTTCATCAAGCGAACGGCTTTATCCAAAGTTTCGCCGATATTTTCGCGAATAACCGATTCGGCGTTCGCGTCCGCGTGAGTTTTGCTCTTGTTAATCAAAATCAAATGTTCTCCGGTAAAATAATCGACAAGCCCCGCCGCCGGGTAAACGACCAAACTTGTGCCGCCGACAATCAAAGTGTCCGCAGAAGAAATTGCCCGGACTGCCGCGTTGATAACGTCCGTGTTCAAATTTTCTCCGTAAAGCACAACATCCGGCTTGACTATACCGCCGCATTTTTTGCAATGAGGTACCGGAATATTTTCCATGACAAAATTCACGTCGTACTTTTCGCCGCAGTCAACGCAGAACGCCCGGCGAATCGAGCCGTGCAGTTCGTAAACCGTTTTCGAGCCGGCGATTTGATGAAGTCCGTCGATATTTTGAGTGACGATCGCCCGCAAGTTTCCGCGCCGTTCAAGTTCGGCAAGCGCAAGATGTCCGGCGTTCGGTTTCGCGTCGAGGTAAACGAAACGCGTCCGGTAAAAATCAAAAAATTCTTCCGGGTGATTCACGAAAAAATTGTGAGATGCCATTTCTTCCGGACGAAAATTTTTATTCAGCTTTTGATTGTAAATTCCGTCCGCACTCCGAAAATCAGGTATCCCGGATTCGGTTGACATACCCGCGCCGCCGAAAAAAACCGCGCTCCGGCTCTTCGACAAAATTTCGCTCAACTTTTCAATGTCGCCCATTTGGAATTTCTCCTTATCGTCGATAAAAATTTTTCACGCGAAATAATTTACTCCGGACTCGAAAAGTTTTTGGTCTGCGTTACCCGGAATATTTTTGAAAACGTTTTCGCCTATTCTTTCGGAGTGACCCATTTTACCGAAAATTTTTCCGTCCGCGCTCGTTATCCCCTCAATCGCGAAAGATGAGCCGTTCGGATTGAAAGGCAATTCGTTTGTCGGTTCGCCGGAAAAATCGACGTATTGAGTTGCAATTTGTCCGGCATCGGAAAGTTTTTTCAGCCAAGCCGGAGTTGCAACGAATCTGCCTTCGCCGTGCGAAACGGCAACCGAATGAATTTCGCCGACAGAATTTCCGGACATCCAAGGGGAAATGTTACTCGTCACCCGCGTCCGGACAATTTGGCTGACGTGCCGCCCCAATGAGTTATGCGTCAAAGTCGGTGAATCTTTTTCAAGTTCGCGAATTTCCCCGTAAGGCAAAAGACCCAATTTAATTAAAGCCTGGAACCCGTTGCAAATTCCCAAAATCAAACCGTCGCGCTTTTGCAAAAGGTTCATCACCTCTTCGGCAATGCGCGGATTCCGGAACATCGCCGCGATAAATTTTCCGGAGCCGTCCGGTTCGTCACCGCCGGAAAATCCGCCGGGCAACATGATTATCTGCGAATTTTTAATCAGTTCGACCATTGCCGAAATACTTTCTTCAACCGCGCCCGGTGTCAAATTCCGGACGACAAAAATTTTCGGATCGCCGCCGGCTTTTTTCCAAGCCTTCGCGCTGTCGTATTCGCAATTCGTGCCGGGAAAAACCGGAATGAAAATTTTCGGCGCGGCAATTTTTAATTTGGAGCCGGGACGGAACGCCGCTTTATGAAGTTGCGTTTCAATTTTTGTTTCGCCGGAATTTTTTGTACGCGTCGGGAAAATTTTTTCCAACGGAGCAGTCCACGCCGATTTAATTTCGTCCAGCCCGATTGAAGTTTCGCCGATGATAATTTTTTCCTCCGGTATCGTTTCGCCGATTTCCAAAAAGTCAAGCTCAACTCCCGGCGCAGATTCCAAAATCAAACTGCCGTAATTTTTTTCAAACGGCTTGACTTTCTCGGTGAATTTGAAACCGATGTCATTACCGATTGCCATTTTGGAAACGGCTTCACCGATGCCGCCGACCGAAACGCTCATCGCCGAAATAATTTTTCCGGCGCAAATATATTCGTGAACCTTCGCAAATTTTTTCTTCAACTCCCGGAAATTCGGAATGCCGTATTCGTCACGCGCACAATCGACGAGATAAATTTTGTCGCCTGGATGCGAAATAATTTTATCGGCACGGCACGGAGCAACCGCAAAACTCACCAAAGTCGGCGGGACGTTCAATTTTTCAAAAGTGCCGCTCATAGAATCCTTGCCGCCGATTGCCGCAACGCCGAAATTTTTTTGCGCCTTGAACGCGCCCAACAATGCCGCGAAAGGTTTTCCCCATTTCTCCGGAACATTTTCGAGCCGTTCAAAATATTCTTGGAAAGTCAGGTAAGCTTTTGAAAAATCCGCGCCCGTCGCCGTCAATTTCGCCAAACTCGAAGTCACCGCATCAATCGCGCCGTGATAGGGACTCCATGCGGAAATTTTTGCGTCGAATCCGTAAGTCATGACGGTTGCCGTTTTCGTTTCGCCTTCGACCGGAATTTTTGCAACGGAACCTTCAGCCGGCGTGAGTTGATTTTTTCCGCCGAACGGCATTAAAACCGTCGCCGCGCCGATTGTCGAATCGAAACGCTCCACCAAACCTTTTTGACTGCAGACATTCAACTTTTGCAAATTTTTCAGCCAGGCGGTTTTCAAATCCTCCGACAAATTCAGCCGGGAATATTTTTCAACGTCGGAAATTTTTACGGAAGTGTGCCGGCTTACTCCGTTCGTGTCGAAAAATTTTCTGCCGATGTTCACGATTTCAACGCCGCGCCAATTCATTCTCAGCCGTTCGTCGTCGGTAACTTCGGCGACAATGTAAGCCTCCAAATTTTCCGCGTCGGCAAGTCGAATAAATTTTTCCGCGTCGCCGGAATTTAAGACAACCGCCATTCGCTCCTGCGATTCCGAAATGGAAAGCTCCGTTCCGTCCAAGCCGTCATATTTTTTTCGCACAGCGTCCAAATTTATTTTCAAACCCGGAGCAAGTTCGCCGACGGCAACCGCGACACCGCCCGCGCCGAAGTCGTTACAGCGTTTGATGAGTTTCGCCGCCGACGGATTTCTGAACAGCCGCTGAATTTTTCTTTCCGTAGGAGGATTTCCTTTTTGCACTTCCGCGCCGCTCTTCGTCAGCGAATCCGAAGTGTGGACTTTGCTGGAGCCGGTCGCCCCG
>CAJOFG010000020.1:0-3663 GCA_905233965.1 uncultured Selenomonadaceae bacterium | reverse complement strand
GGTTCTGCCGCCGAGCAGGACGACGACATCGCCGGCTGCCGGTCGGGAGCGAACGACATTTTCAGCCGGAGCCGCCGCAATTACCGCGCCGATTTCCATTCGTTTTGCGAGATAACCTTCATGGTAAATTTCGCGCACCTGTCCGGTCGCCAAACCGATTTGATTTCCGTATGAGCTGTAACCTTGCGCCGCGCCGCGAGTAATTTTTTTCTGCGGCAATTTTCCCGGCAAAGTTTCCGACAAAGATTTTCGCGGATCTGCCGCGCCGGTAATTCTCATCGCTTGGTAAACGTACGAACGCCCGCTGAGAGGATCGCGAATCGCGCCGCCCAAACAGGTTGCCGCGCCGCCGAACGGTTCAATTTCCGTCGGGTGGTTATGCGTTTCGTTTTTGAACATGACGAGCCAATCTTCTTCGTGCCCGTCAATTTTCGCACGAATTTTTATACTGCAGGCGTTAATCTCCTCCGACTCGTCAAGCCCCTGCAAAATTCCGCGCCGTTTTAAAATTTTCGCGGCAACAGTTCCCAAGTCCATGAGGGAAATTTTTTTGTCGGTGCCGGAATAAATTTCCGCTCTCTCCGCGAGATAATCTTTGTAAGTGTTTTCAAATTCCGGGCGATACTTTCCGTCCTCAAAAGTCACGTCGTCAACAATCGTTGTAAAAGTCGTATGCCGGCAGTGGTCTGACCAGTAAGTGTCGATAACTTTCAATTCGGTTATCGTCGGCTGACGTTTTTCATCGTCGCGAAAATATTTTTGGCAGAATTTCAAATCGTCGAAACTCATCGCAAAGCCGCGCTCCGTCAAAAATTTTTTCAAATCGTCATCGTTCATTTCGTTGAACCCGGAAATAATTTCAACGTCCGGCGGAGTTTCCGGCTCAAGTTTCAATGTTTCCGGCAAGTCGAAAGATGCTTCGCGGGACTCAATCGCGTTGATTGAATAGGATTTAATTTTTTGAAAATCTTCGTCCGAAATTTTTCCGACGAGAGAAATTACTTGCGCGGAATGAATAATCGGGCGATCTTTCCCGGTGACGAGTTGCACGCATTGCGCGGCGGAGTCGGCGCGTTGATCGAACTGTCCCGGAAGATATTCGACGGCAAAAGTCCGGGACAAATTCAAATCGTCCGGCAATTCACGGAAAAAATTATCGACGTTCGGTTCACGGAAAACCAAATCGCGAACTTTTTCAAAATCTTCGTCGGAAAGACCTTCAACGTCGTAGCGAACAAAAAGACGCACGGAGACTAAGCCCCGCACGTCGAGAGTTTCGCAAAAATCTTCCGTCAGCAAATGCGCCGGCACATCAAAGCCCGGGCGTTTTTCAACGTAAATTCTTGTAACCATATTTAAACCTCATTTATAAAAATTTTATTCGGACAAAAAATTTTTTACTCCGACAAACTCCAAGATTTCTTCAAGAATCAAATCCACCGGAATTTTTACGACAATTTTTGTTACGTCCGACGGTTCGTCATCGTCAAGCGAGGAACACGGGCGGTGAACGTCGAGCGGAAAAAGTACGGCGTAATTTCGTGCGCCGAGAATGACGGAACTTTCCGGCATCAATTTTTCGTAAAAAACCACGTCGGATTTTTCGTCGTAAGGCGCGACGATTTTCAAATCCGGACTGAGCGGACACCAACCGAGAATTTCTTCGCCCTCCGCAACGTATTGAACGTCGATAAATTTTTCGTGCGCCTCCGGCCGGCAATCCGACAACGGACGAGTTTTGTACCGCTGAACCTTCAACATAAAATCAGTGTGCGGCATGGGATACGAGCCGTCGGAAACATTTTTGAAGTCCGCCGTCCGCAAATAATCCAGCACGGAATAAATTATCGAATGAAAATCACTGCCGTCTTTGTCAATGTTATCCACATTGCCGATAAACATTTTGCCACCCCCGCGAAATTTAAATTTTACTTTGATTGACTTTCTCAAACGTGTCGAGAATTTCCCTCTTCGGCTCTTTATCAAGCTTGCTTACAACGTAAATTGCGATTATCGAGAAAATAAATCCCGGAACAATTTCATACAGTCCGAAAAGTTCAAACTGTTTCCAAACCAAAACGGTTACGCCGCCGACGATAATTCCGGCAATTACTCCGGCTTTCGTCGTGCGTTTCCAAAACAGACTCATCAAAATCGCCGGTCCGAACGCCGCGCCGAATCCCGCCCAAGCATAGGCTACCATGTCCAAAATAAAACTGTTCGGATTGAATCCGAGATAAACCGCCGTCGATGCAATCATCAAAACGGAGGCGCGAGAAATCCAAACCAATTCCGTTTGATCCGCATCTTTGCGGAGAAGTGTCTTGTAAAAATCCTGAGCAAATGCCGACGCGGCAACCAAAAGTTGCGAAGACGCGGTTGACATAATCGCCGCGAGAACCGCAGACAAAACTATTCCGGCGATTATCGGCGGGAAAAGTTCATTCGTCCCTTCCAAAGTCACCGGCAAATAAACCGTTCCGACCATGCCGACCGCAACCGCTGCCGCCAAACTCAAAATAACCCACGTCATTGCAATTCGCGTTGCCTGCGGAAGTTCGTCGGTGGATTTTATCGCCATGAAACGTACCAAAATGTGCGGTTGCCCGAAATATCCGATACCCCAAGCGAGGAGCGAAATAATTTCAATCATGCTTATCTGCGATCCGTCCGGTTTTAAAAACGGATCGAACATTTCGGATTTGAAATTTGAAATTGCCGTCATCGTTTCGCCGAAACCGCCCATAGACATCGCCGCGCA
This sequence comes from uncultured Selenomonadaceae bacterium, assembly GCA_905233965.1. Lineage (GTDB taxonomy): Bacteria > Bacillota > Negativicutes > Selenomonadales > Selenomonadaceae > Quinella. The sequence continues at coordinate 902 of CAJOFG010000020.1, read as the reverse complement.
AATCGGGACGAGCAAAATCGCGAAGAACATCATCACGCCCTGAATAAAATCCGTGCGACTGACTGCCAAAAATCCGCCGATTAACGTGTAGAAAACGACGGAACCCGCGCCGATAAAAATTGCATATTGGAAAGGTATTCCGAAAACAGTTTCAAACAATCTGCCGGCGGAAACAAATCCGCTCGACGTGTAGAGAATGAAAAAAATCAAAATAAAAATCGCCGGCACGATTCGCAAAATATTTCCCTTATCTTTGTACCGGTTCTGCAAAAATTCCGGCAAAGTCAGAGCGTTTCCGGCAAGTTCGGTGTACCTGCGCAGACGTGCCGCAACAAATTGCCAGTTTGCCCAAGTGCCTATCGCAATTCCGACGGCTATCCACCCGGCATTGAGTCCCGCAAGGTAAGCGAAACCCGGAACGCCCATCAACATCCAGCCGCTCATGTCGGATGCTTCTGCGGAAAGAGAAGTTACCCAAGCACCGAGTTTGCGATTGCCCAAAAAATAATCGCTCATGTTTTTTGTCCGACGATAGTAGTAAACGCCGATCGCCATCATCAATCCGATATAGAAAGCAAACGCAACTATAAAAGCGTCGTCACCCCCAACGGTTATCATACCGAATTGGTGTTCAGAGAGATAAAAGTCAAGGAGTTATTCACAAAAAAAGAGGTTAAGACATTGCTTTTGGAAACCATTCTGTTGACAAATCAGGGCAATCTGGATTCCCTGCAACAGTCGGGATTGTTTCTTGACTTTATTCTTCGGATGAAACGGAAAGGAATAAATAATAAAAAGAACATCGATACCTTTGAAAGATATATGCGGACAGACCCTTTCCTGAATGCTTTGCGCTGCACATACGGTTATGCCATCACTTGTCACAAAGCCCAAGGCGGAGA
>CAJOFG010000019.1:13872-15629 GCA_905233965.1 uncultured Selenomonadaceae bacterium | reverse complement strand
ACAGAATCCATTTGACCGGCGGTTGCATTTTGAGAATGTCGCGCTTTAATCCGACGAAAAAAGAATCCGACTTGCGTACCGTTGTCGAAACTCTCACCGAACTCGGAGTAAATTACCTCGTGACAATCGGCGGCGACGATACGGCTTTCAGCTCTTCCGCCGTCTCCGAATACGCACGCAAACTCGGTCGCACCATTAACGTTGTCCACGTTCCGAAGACAATCGATAACGATTTGCCTTTGCCGGACGGTATTCCTACTTTCGGATTTGAAACTGCAAGAGCATTCGGCACGACAGAAATTCAAAATTTGATGGAAGATGCGCGGACTTCAAACAATCGCTGGTATTTTACAATCGCGATGGGCAGAACTGCGGGACATCTTGCACTCGGTATGGGTCGTTCGGCCGGCGCGGCAGTCACGATTATCCCGGAAGAATTTCCGCAGGAAAAAATCCGTCTGCAACAAGTCGTTGACATTATCACCGGTTCCGTTGTCAAACGTTATCTGACGGGCAAAAATTACGGTGTCGCGGTTATAGCTGAGGGCGTTATCGAAAAAATTGCCGAAGAAGATTTTGCGGAGCTCGGAAACGTCGTTCTTGACGAACACGGACATATTCGTTACGCGGAGCTCGACTTCGGTGAAATTCTCAAGCAAAAAGTTCTCGCCGAAATGAAGAGAATCGGATTGAACATTTCAATCGTTGACAAAGAAATCGGTTACGAACTTCGTTGTACCGCGCCGATCGCGTATGACATCGACTACGCGCGCAATCTCGGTTACGAAGCGATGCAATTCCTTTTCCGCGGAGACAGCGGCGCACTTATCACCATTCAGGACAACAAGGCCGTACCTCTTCGCTTTGAAGACATTCGCGACCCGGAGACCGGAAAAACATTTGTTCGCAGAGTGAATATCGAATCTGTTCATTACAAAATTGCTCGCGGATTTATGATGCGTCTCGAAAAAGCGGATCTCGACGATCCCGGATTGGCAAACGCATTCAGAATGGAACACGAAGATTTTAAGAATCGCTACTCCTATCTGTTCGATCAAGAGCCGACGCTTGACTGAAGATTTTTTCCCGGTTGACCGATTGTCGCCGAAAAAATGGAGTCGTCACTCGAACGTGGCGGCTCCTTTTTTGTTTGCGAAAAAATTATTGCAGGATTTTAAAACCGGTTGAGAGAATAATCGCCGGAGTTAAAAAAATTCGGAGGGAAAAAATTTTGGATTTATTTTTCGACGCGACAAACCCGGCAGGCGAAAAAGGATTCGTCAAGTGCAACGATACGGAATTCAATTATTTTGCGTACAGGAATGAGTACCCCGAATATTTTTGCATCGAATTGATAAACGCAATTAAAAAACGTACCGGAAAAAAAGCGGCAATTATTTTCGGCAACTGTCAGGAAGCACAAATTACGCATTTTCTGATGAATCACCGTATTTTTTCAAAAAAATATTTTTTCATAACTTTGCCTTCCGTTCAGGCATTTTCGCCCGGCATATTGTCCGAAATTTTTCAAGAAAATTTTTGGAATACCTGCGATTTGCTCATCAGTCAGCGCGTAAAAAAAGATAACCGATTCACTCCGGCAGTTGCCACTCAAAATTTGCCGGCGCGACTTCCTGAAGACACAAAAATTATTTGGATACCGAATATTTATTTCACGGGATATTTTCCACAACTTCACGGCGCAAGAAACCTTCGCGAAGAAGACCCGGAAACGTACAAATATTTTCGTATGGCGG
>CAJOFG010000019.1:0-13824 GCA_905233965.1 uncultured Selenomonadaceae bacterium | reverse complement strand
GATTTTATTTCGGAGGACGAGGTTAAAGCCGGCGCGGAAAAATCTTTTGACGAATTGCGAAAACGTGAATGGGCTTGCGATATTCGTATTTCGGATTTTCTGTTCGACAATTACCGGCAACAACAACTTTTTTACGCTCCGAGCCATCCCACGCCGAATGTCATTTTGGAAATGGTGCAAAGAATTTTAAAATTCATGGACATCAGCGACATGACTTTTCAAAATACGGATACATTGATGGGAGCGGAAAATTCTTTAATCGGACAGGATGCGCCGATTTATCCGAAAGTGCAAAAAATTTTCGGCTTGCCCGGAGATGAAGTCATGAAGGAATATTATGCGAACAGATATTTTTGGGCGTTCAAGGGCGATTACATAAAATTTTTGATCGAGTACGTCAGGTACGCCCTGAAAGATAAAATCATTCCGACATGAGAAAATCCAAAATGTTTGTAACCTTTATTCCGTCCGGCGAATCGGAAACATTTTCTTCCGACGTGACAATCCATTTCGCGAACTGGTTCCTTATCGACCGCAACGGTTGGTAAGGAGAATTTTTTTTGTCGGTATCGTCCAAATTTTCCGCGACGTTGATATACATTTTGTCGCCTAAATCTTTTCGCCGGACTTCAAAGACAATCTGCTTGCCGACACGCAGACAAGAAATTTCCACGCCGAGCCGGAGCAATTCAGCAAAAACGATGCTTTCCAAAATCTCTGACGTAACCGGCGAATTGCCGATAATAAAATTTTGCAAACCGGTATCGACGGGATAATATTTCGCGAAACGGAAGAGCGGCAACTCATTTTTCAAGTCGAACACCGGGACGGAGTAAAAAATATTTGCGCGGCGCAGAGTTTCAAAATAATTTTCGACGGTGCGAACCGCCGGAGGATTTTTTTCAAACAACTTCGCAATTCGATTGAACGACTGCATTGTCCCGGACTGCTCAAAAAATTTTTTCGTCAACCGCATCAATAAATCGAAGTCGGTGATTTTATTTCCCGGCAAAACATCTTGCACCAAGCACGAGGAAAAAATATCGGACGTTTCGGCGGCTGTCGCAAAATCGTCCGGAAATTTCGCAACAACTCCGGGCATACCTCCGATTTTCAGGTAAAGCGAAAAAATTTCCGGCAAAGTCACCGCGTCCGGGAACGGGATAAAATTTTGAAACTCTTTGAACGACAGCGGCAAAACATTCACGATTATCGACGGCAAGAAAAATTTTTCTTCCGACAGAGCAACCGACCGGCTTATATAAATATCGACGTTAAATTCTTCCTTCAGTCGCGCCATAATTTTTTGCCAATCCGGGATTCGATGCACTTCGTCCGGGAGCAAAAAATTTTTTCCTTCGCCGGACATTTGCCCGGATATGAAGTCGTAAAGTTTTCCCGGCGTGTCAATCGTTCGCAGTGACGGCGCGTCGAAGTCAAGCCGAAGAATATTTGTCGGTGCGACACCGGAGGACAATAAATCTTCGGCGAACAAATTCAGCAGGGAAGTTTTCCCCGCACCGCGAATACCGACCAAAATTTTTATTTCGTCGCGGTCGATAAATTTTTTCAGCCGTTTTAAATACAGTGGACGTTTTGTTAAATTCAATTTAATCATCTCCGAAATATCTTTGACTTTTAATTTCAAAATCAATTTTTGATAATTATACCGGAAAAAATAATTTTTGAAACATAAATTTTATTTTGCGATGATTTTTTTATTTGTGAGAGCAAATTATTTTTCGGTAAAAAATTTTCTCACGGTGTTGTATAATATCGACGAGGTGATAATTTGAAACAGGGAGATACAATCAGCGCGATCGCAACCGCAACAGGTAACGCCGGCATAGGAATAATTCGTATCAGCGGCGAAAATGCTTTGCGGGTTGCCGACAAAATTTTTGTCGCGCTTAATCATAAAACGCTTGCCGAGTCGTCGGGCGGTAAAATTATTTTCGGACACGTCACTGCTTCCGGCGGTGAAATAATCGACGAGGCGATTGTTTTGGTAATGCGTGCGCCGAAGTCGTACACTAAAGAGGACGTTGTTGAAATTCAATGTCACGGCGGGACGGTTGCACTTCGTTCGGTTTTGGCACGAACGTTCGAGGAAGGCGCAAGACCGGCGGAACGCGGAGAATTTACCAAACGGGCATTTTTGAACGGACGAATAGATTTGTCGCAAGCGCAAGCCGTGCTGGACGTGATACAGGCGAAAACTTCAGCCGCGTTGAGCGTCGCGCAGAATCAACTTGCCGGGAAAACTTCAAAAAAAATTCGCCGACTCCGTTCGGAAATTTTGGAAATCGTCGCGCACATCGAAGCGTTAATTGACTTCCCGGAAGAAGATATTCCTTCAGCCGAACTTGATAAAATCGACGAAAAAATTTCACTGCAACTCGAAGAAATTCAAGATATGTTGAAAAATCAACACGGCGGAAAAATTTTGCGTGAAGGTTTGGAAACCGCGATTGTCGGCAAGCCCAACGTCGGCAAGTCCCGGCTGTTGAATTTTTTGACCGAATCAGAGCGCGCAATAGTCACCGATATTCCCGGAACGACGCGCGACAGTATAGAAGAATTTATAAATATTCGTGGCATACCTTTGAAAATTATTGACAATCCGGTTGAAAAAATCGGGATTGACAGGGCGCGGGAATGTGCCGAAAATGCCGAATTGATTCTTGCCTTGTTCGACGGTTCGCGTCCCCTTGACGCGGAGGACGAAGAAATTTTCAATCTGATTAAATCGAAAAATGCAATCGTTCTGCTTACGAAATCGGACTTGCCGCAAGTCATCGACCGGGAAAAAATTAAAACCCGGTGCGATAAAAAAATTTTGTCAATCTCGTCAAAAACCGGTAGGAATTGAAAAATTATTTGATACGATAATTAAATTTACCGGAATAATCGACACGGAACCGGTTTTTATTCGTGATGAGAGAGAAGCCGACATTCTCAGACGTGCCGCAAAAAATTTGGAGGAAGCGCAAACGACCGTTAAAGCCGGAATAGGAATTGATTTTATTTCGATAGACCTTCGCGCCGCGCTGGAACTTTTGAGTGAACTCACCGGCGAATCGGTGAGCGAAGATATTTTGAACGAAATTTTTTCCAAATTCTGTATCGGGAAATGACGAAGGGAGATTTTTAATGTTCACAGCCGGAAAATATGATGTAATAGTAATCGGAGCGGGACACGCCGGAATCGAATCGGCACTTGCCGCCGCACGTTTGGGTTGCAAAACTTTGCTGACGACTCTTTCACTTGAAAACCTTGCCATGATGCCTTGTAACCCGTCAATCGGCGGACCGGCAAAAGGTCATCTCGTCCGTGAAGTCGATGCACTCGGCGGAGAAATGGGTATCGCCGCAGACAAAACTTGTATCCAATTTCGCACGCTGAACACCGGAAAAGGTTTCGCGGTTCGTGCTCTTCGCGCTCAAGCCGACAAAAAAATTTATCAAGCGGCAATGAAATCCGTTTGCGAAAATACCGAAAATTTGGATTTGAAACAACTTCTGACAGAAAATATTTTGGTCGAACAAAACAAAATTAAAGGCGTGACTTGCGAAACGGGAGAAATTTTTCTTGCCGACGCGGTAATTTTGGCATCGGGAACTTATTTAAATTCGCGGATAATCGTCGGCGAAAGTATTTTTGCCGGAGGTCCCAACGGTCAACGGGCGGCTTTGAAACTTTCCGAGTCGCTGAAAAAAATCGGTGTCGAAATGATGAGATTCAAAACCGGAACGCCGGCGCGAGTTGACGGACGGACTTTGGACTTCGACAAAATGGAAATTCAACGCGGCGATGAGGGTATGCAAAATTTTTCGTTCATGACGGAAACGCCGGTTAAAAATTCTGTCTGCTGTTACCTCACTTACACAAACGAACGGACGCACGAAATTTTGCGAAAAAATTTGCACCGCGCACCGATGGCAAACGGAATTATCGAGGGCATAGGTCCGCGTTACTGCCCGTCGATTGAATCGAAAATTATTCGCTTTCCCGACAAGGAACGCCACCAACTTTTTTTGGAGCCGGAAGGTTTGGACACGCAAGAATTTTATGTTCAGGGTATGTCAACGAGTATGCCGGCAGATGTTCAAATTGAATTTCTTCGTACAATTCCCGGATTGGAAAATGTAAAAATTATGAGACACGGCTACGCGATTGAATACGATTGTATCAATCCGCTCCAACTCAAACCGACTTTGGAATTTAAAAACATCGCCGGATTTTTTTCCGCCGGTCAGTCAAACGGCAGCTCCGGTTATGAGGAGGCGGCGGCGCAGGGAATTATCGCCGGGATAAATGCGGCGGCTTACGTCAAAAAAACCGAGCCGCTCATTTTGAAACGCTCGGAAGGTTATATCGGCGTGTTGATTGACGAGGGGACGAAGGAGCCGTACCGAATGATGACTTCGCGCGCGGAATATCGTTTGCTCCTCCGGCAGGACAACGCCGATTTGAGATTGACTCCGCACGCCGTCAGAATCGGTCTTGCGTCGCCGGAACGCGCCGAAAAATTCGAGAGGAAACGCCGCGAAATTGAAACGACGCTTGAAAGTCTCCGTAAAATAAAAATAACTCCGAGCGCGGAAACGAATCAAAAACTTTCCGCCGCCGGAATCGGTGAGATTCAAACGACAATGCCGCTTGCCGAATTGCTGAGGCGACCGGGCATCACTTATGAAAAAATTGCCGGGCTTTTCGACTTGCCGAAAATTTCCGGTAATGCCGCGTCGCAAGTCGAAATTTCGCTTTTCTACGACGGCTACATTCAAAAACAGCAGGAGCTTGCCGAAAAATTGGACAGGCTGGAATCGAAAATAATTCCCGCCGACATTGATTATCACTCCATGAAAAATTTGAGAGTCGAGGCGCGTGAAAAACTTTCCGAAATTCGTCCGCGTTCAATCGGGCAAGCGTCGCGAATTTCCGGCGTTTCCCCCGCAGATATTTCCGTTCTCGTCATTTGGCTGGAGAGTTTGAACCGGAGCAGGCAACCCGATTAAATTTTAAACGCGATAACCGGCCGGATAGAATGTTTCGACTTCGATACCGCCTTCAATCGTCAAAGTAATTTTCGGAGCGGAATAAATAACCGGCGTAATTTCGGGTGCGGGCGTTTGAGTCGGCGCAACATAAACCGAGCCGATGTCTTTTGTCGGTTCGGTATTTTTATTTTCCAAATCGACTTGCGGAACATTTCCGATCGGATTCACTTTGATGAGGTCGTTTGAAATTTCGACTGAAGGTTGATTTTTTTGGTAGACCGAACCGGAACCCGGAGCGGGTACGGAATTTTGAACGGTCGGAATATTTTTGCCGGGCGTTACCGAATTTTGAGGAGTACTCGTCGGAGCCGGCGCGGGTGTTTCAACTTTTGGGGAGGGCGTTTCAAAAATTACTTCGCCGGGAAAAAACGTTTCGACTTCTATTCCGTCTTCAACAGTCAAAGTTATTCTCGGAGGAACATACTTTGAAACAGATTCGCCGCCGACATTTGAAGACACGTATCCCGGTGCGGTGACATACTCCGCCGCGAAAACCGAAACGGATTTAAAGCAGATTACAAAAACCGCCACCAATATCAACGTCAAAAAGTTTCTCATGCCTGACATAACGAATAACTCCTTCCCAAAAACTTCCGCTTATGCTATCACCTCACCGGGAAAAAGTCAAATATTTTTGCCTTTCGTCAATTCCCGGAGCCGAATAATTTCCGCGTTCGCCTCCTCCAACTCTTTTTCCGTCCGTTGAAATTTTTCTTCCAGCCGGAAAAATTTCGTCTGCCAATCGTCCAGAACAAGTTCCGCCTCTTCAATCGAGATTTTCAAACTTTTTACGTGGCGCGTCAATTCGATGTTGCGTCTTTCACTCTCCGCCAATTTATTTCTCAACGAAGAAATTTCACGCTCAACTTTTTTGTCGTCGGGAACAAAAAAATTTTCCGCAACTTTTCCGGATTTGTCTGTGCCTTTGCAAATATTTTTTACCAACTCGCGAATATTTTCGTCCTCCGACAAAATTTCACGCAACAAATTTTTAAATTCATCTTTGCTCAAAATTTTTTCACCTCGCGTAAATTTTACGGCAATTTTTCTTTTTTGACAAAGGAAAATCTCTTTAATATAATTGAATCAAAAAAATATCGTGGTGCGTGTGCTTTTTGGAAAAGGGGGAGTTCCTGTATGGATTTCGGTGCAGCCGAAAATATTTTCGGAGAAGCTTGCGGCGTGTTCGGAATGTACGATCTCGACGGCGGAGATGTCGCTACGACAATTTATTACGGGCTTTACGCTCTGCAACATCGCGGTCAGGAAAGTGCCGGCATTGCCGTTACCGATACTTTCGATCGCAAAGATAAAGTTACTTGTCATAAAGATCTCGGTCGCGTCAACGAAGTTTTCAACAAAGAAAATATTTCCGCGCTGAAAGGAAATCTCGGCGTGGGTCATGTTCGATATTCGACAGCCGGCGCGTCCGTTCGTGAAAATTCTCAGCCGCTCGTCTTGGCTTACATAAAAGGCACTTTGATGCTTGCCCATAACGGAAATTTGGTGAATGCTCCGCAACTTCGCCGGGAGCTTGCGATGGACGGAGCAATTTTTCAAACGACGATTGACACCGAAACCATAGCCTACCACATTGCACGCGAAAGAGTTCACACCGATTCGGTTCAAGAGGCGACGGTCAAGGCGTTGAAAAAAGTTCTCGGGGCTTATTCGCTCGTCATGGCAAGTCCGCGAAAGTTAATCGGCGCACGCGATCCTTGGGGTTTTCGTCCGCTGGTTATCGGCAAGCTGGAAAATTCTTACATAATCACTTCGGAAACTTGCGCACTCGAAACGATTAACGCGCATTTTGTCCGGGACGTTCTGCCCGGAGAAGTCGTCACGATTTTGCCGGACGGTTCGATTGAGTCGAATTTGGAATTGAGTTTGCCGCCGGAAAAAATTTCTCGCTGTGTGTTCGAATACATTTATTTTTGCCGGCCGGATACGACGTTCGACGGAATGAGCGTTACCAAGTCGCGAATAATTGCCGGAAAAATTTTGGCGCGGACTCATCCGGTTGATGCGGATTTGGTTGTCGGCGTTCCGGAGTCGGGCAACATGGCGGCTGTCGGTTACTCGATGGAATCCGGTATTCCTTACGGAATTGCTTTTACGAAAAATACTTACGTCGGGCGAACGTTCATAAAGCCGGGACAATCCGGACGCGTTCAAAGCGTCAAAGTCAAACTCAATGCGTTGCGCGACGTTGTGGACGGGAAAAAAATTGTCATGATTGACGATTCGATTGTTCGCGGCACGACGAGCGACAGAATTGTTACCATGTTGCGCGAAGCCGGTGCGTCCGAAGTTCATATGAGAGTTTCGAGTCCGCCGTTTTGTCACCCGTGCTATTTCGGCATCGACATTCCGAATGAAAATCAGTTGATAGCGAACGGGCGGACGGTTGACGAAATTTGCAAAATTATCGGCGCGGATTCTTTGGGATATTTGCCGGTTGAAAGCCTGCGCGAAATGTCCGGCGGTCTTGCGATTTGCGATGCCTGTTTCACCGGAAATTATCCTCTCGAAAGACCGGTTGAAGATATTCGCGGAGAGTACGATAAATAATTTTGAAGGGAGAATTTTAAAATGAGTTTCTTGGATTTGGCGAAGGAAAGATATTCCTGCAGAAAGTTGACGGCGAAAAAAATTGAGCCGGAGAAAATCGAAAGAATTTTGCAAGCCGGAATTGCCGCGCCGACGGCGAAGAACGGACAAGCTTACAAAATTTGGAAGTTCGCGACGCCGGACGCGATGGAAAAAATTAAAGCCGTCACGAATTTTACTTTCGGCGCGGAGTTTGCGCTCCTCGTCGGAGGTTTGCCGGAAAAATCTTTCGATCGTCCGTTCGACAAATTTAATTTCGGACAGGTTGACGGCGCGATTGTCGCAACCCATTTGATGTTGGCGATTCAAGATGAGGGGTTGGCGACGACTTGGGTCGGATATTTCGACGCGCCGAAACTCAAAGAGATGTTCCCGGAAATGAAAGATTACGACTTGATTGCAATTTTCCCGATCGGTTATCCGACTGAAGATGCGGTACCTTCTCCGCGCCACACTCAACGTCGCGAAATTTCGGACGCGGTAACGGAGATTTAAAGCCGGAAAAAAATTTTTAACGAGGATGAATTGAATGATTGACATTGAAAGTCGCGTCAGCAGGTTGGAAACGAAATTTGAACTGTTTATGGACGAAATGCGCGATTTCAAAGCGGAAATGCGCGAACAAAACAAAATGCGCGCCGATGAAATTCGCGAATTGCGCCAAAAGCAGGAAACCGAAATACGCGAAATGCAGAAAAAAATTGACTCCAAGTTTGATAAATTGAACTTTCAACTTCAGATAATTACCGTCGCCGCAGTTGTCGGTGCCGGTGCGATTGTCTGGGCTGTCGTTTCCGTTGTCAGGTAAAAAACTGATGGAGAGAAATAAAATTCTCGGTGATGCCGGAGAAAATTTTGCCGCAAATTTTTTGGTTGAGCGCGGATATAAAATCGTCGCGAAAAATTTTCGTGTACGTTCCGCAGAGATTGACATTATCGCCGAACGCGACGAGGAAATTATTTTCGTCGAAGTCAAAACGCGTTCAACCGGTCGGTACGGTTTGCCGGCTGAGGCGGTAAATTTTCACAAGCAAAAAAAAATTATCGAGGCGGCGGGCGTTTTTTTGCAGGACGAAAAATTTTGCAACCGCGCTTGCCGTTTCGACGTTATCGAAGTTTATTCCGACGGGAAAAAATTTATCGCCCGTCATATCGAAAACGCTTTTGAAGTCGAATCGGATTTTTAAATCGGGGAGGTTTGAAATTTGTACGCCGGAACTTTCGGAGCAACCACTCAAGGAGTGGACGGACTGATTATAAAAGTTGAAGTGGACAGCGCAAGCGGTATGCCCGCGTTCGATATTGTCGGCTTGCCGAACGCATCCGTTCGCGAGTCAAAGGAACGTGTCAGAACGGCGATAAAAAATTCCGGCTTAAAACTTCGCCCGGAAAAAATTACAATCAATCTTGCACCAGCCGAAATTAAAAAGGAAAGTGCCGGATTGGATTTGCCGATTGCCGTGGGACTTTTGGCGGCGCAGGGCAGAATTGATTCCAAAAAGTGTGAGGAATTTGTTTTTGTCGCCGAATTGTCGCTGGAAGGAAAACTTTGCGACGTGAACGGAGTTTTGCCGATGACGGTGACGGCGCGGGACAACGGTTTCAAAAAAATAATCGTCGCGAAGGGAAACGTCAACGAAGCACTTTTGGTGGACGGCGTTGAAGTTTACGCGCCGGAAAATTTGCACGAGTTGACGGAATTTTTGCAGAGCGAAATTGAATTGCGACCGGAAAAAAATCAGCCGGCAGACGACGAAGAAAATTTTATCGAGCTGATTGACGACTTCGCGGACGTGCAGGGACAATTCATGGCGAAACGTGCTTTGGAAATTGCGGCGGCGGGAGGTCACAACGTCCTTATGGTCGGCGTGCCGGGTTCCGGAAAAACGATGCTGGCGAAAAGAATGAGTTCCATTTTGCCGGCAATGACACGCGAAGAGGCTTTGGAAGTCACGAAAATTTACAGCGTCGCCGGAAAGTTGGGACGCAACGGCGGACTGATTACGAAAAGACCTTTCCAAAATCCGAATCACGATGCATCTGCGGCGGCGATAATCGGCGGCGGCTCAAATCCGAAACCCGGACAAGTCACACTTGCACATCACGGAGTTTTATTTTTGGACGAATTGCCGGAGTTTAAAAAAATTGTTCTCGAAGCGTTGCGCGAACCTTTGGAGGAGCGGCAAATAACAATCAGCCGGGTGAACGGGACTTTAACTTTCCCGTCGAGCATGATTTTAATTTGCGCGATGAATCCCTGCCCCTGCGGCTGGCACGGCGACAAAGATCATAATTGCCAATGCACCGGTCCGGAAATTAAACGGTACACACGAAAACTTTCCGGTCCTCTGCTTGACAGGATTGATATTCAAATTCGCGTTCCCCGCGTCAAATATGAGGAATTGAGTTCAAAACGCAAAGCCGAACCTTCAAGCAAAATTCGCGAAAGAGTTTCGACCGCACGAAAAATTCAGACGGAGCGTTTGGAAAAATATCACCTGTTTTGCAACGCGCAAATGAATCACGCCATGTTGCAAAACCTCTGCACGATGACGCCGGATGCGGAACAACTTTTGAAAGACGTTTTCGAGAATAAAAAACTTTCCGCCCGCTCCTACGACAGGATAATCAAAGTCGGACGAACAATCGCGGACTTGGACGGCGGCGCGGAAAAAATTGACGCGAAACATATCGGTGAGGCAATAAAACTTCGCAACGATTTGGATTTTGAATTGCAACCGTGAGTGTCGGTCATCAGTAAATTTGAAATGAGGTTGAAAAAATGAAAACGCGCAAGATTAAAAATTTGACGGTCAGCGAGATCGGAACGGGTTGTATGGGATTCAGTCACGGCTACGGAAAAATTCCTGACGAAGACTACAGCATTGAGGCAATTCGCAAAGCTTACGATGCCGGCTGTACTTTTTTCGACACCGCCGAAATTTACGGTCCGAATCTTGAGCCGCAAAACAAAGGGCATAACGAAAAAATTGTCGGCAAGGCGATAAAAGATTTCCGCAAAAATATTGTCCTCGCGACGAAATTGCATATTCCGACGGAAGAGGCAAAAACCGACGGCGTTTACAAAACACTTCGCCGGCATTTGGAATGTTCGCTCGAAAGGTTGCAAACGGATTACGCGGATTTGTATTACCTGCACAGAATAAATCCCGCCGTTGCCGTTGAAGAAGTCGCCGAAGGCATGGGGCAACTCATCAAAGACGGTTTGATTAAAGGTTGGGGCTTATCTCAAGTTCCGGTAAAAATTATCGACAGGGCGCAAAAAATTACGCCGTTGACGGCAATACAAAATATTTATTCGATGGTCGAGCGCGGAGTTGAGGAAGAAGTCATTCCGTACTGCCTGAAAAATGATATAGGGCTGGTTGCTTTTTCGCCCATATCGAGCGGGCTTTTGTCCGGCAAAGTCACGACGAAAACCGAATTTGAAAAAGTCGATGACGTGAGAAATTTTGTTCCGCAGTTGAAAAAAGAAAATCTTGCAGCCAATCAACCGATAATCGACTTAATCGAACGGTTCGCGAAATTGAAAAATGCGACGAACGCCCAAATTGCTCTTGCCTGGATGTTGCATAAATATCCGAACGTCGTCCCCATTCCCGGTTCAAAAAATCAGGGCAGGATACTTGAAAATCTCGGAGCAAACGAAGTTGAATTTACCGACACCGAATTTAAAGAGTTGGACTCGGCTTTGAACGCTTGCACCGTTTACGGGTACAGAGGTTACGACGAATCGGAAGGAAAAAGTTTTCTGGACAAAGACGACAAGTAAAGCGTTAAAAGGTTTGCAATAAAATTTTTTGGTGATAAAATTTTTCCCGGTTCATTTTTTGAATCGGGAATTTTTTTTGGAATCGGGTATGCAAATGTTTGAAAAAATTTTTAAGAGCCGCGAAATTGATATGTTGAACGGCTCACTTTGGGACAAGATAATTATTTTTGCAATGCCGCTCGCTTTAACCGGAGTAATGCAACAACTTTTGAACACGGCGGACGTTGCGGTTCTCGGTCAGTACGTCGGAAAAAATGCGATAGCGGCTGTCGGGAACAACACCGCGCCGGTCGGAATTTTGGTAAGTCTGTTAATGGGTTTGAGTTTGGGCGCAAACGTCGTCATTGCGCAAAGTATCGGCGCGCAAAAATTTGACAGGGTACACACGGCGGTACACACTTCATTTTTGCTGGCGATAATTTTCGGATTTATTTTGCTCGGCGTTGCGGAATTGATTGTAAATCCGCTGTTTGAATTTTTGGAAGTGCCGGAGTCTGTCGAACCGTTGGCCGAAACTTATTTGAGAATTTTTGCATTGGGTTTGCCGGCGATGTCGATTTACAATTTCGAGGCGGCAATTTTCCGAAGTCGCGGAGATACTCAAACGCCTTTAATCGCGTTGACGGCGGCAAGCTTGCTGAACATAATTTTGAATTTATTTTTCGTCGCGCAACTTCATTGGGACGTGGCGGGAGTCGCGGCGGCAACGGTAATTGCAAACGTGTTGAGCGCGGCAATTTTATTTTCAAAACTTCACAACGGTGAAGGACTCATTCGGCTGAACTTGGCGGAATTGAAAATCGACAAACCTTGCTTGAAAGAAATTATCCGAATAGGTTTGCCGGCCGGGATTCAAGGAATGGTTTTTTCGCTGTCGAACCTGCTGATTCAATCCGCGATAAACTCACTCGGTCCGGACGCAATGGCGGCATCGGCGGCGGCGTTCACGATTGAAATAAATATTTTCTGTTTAACGAACGGATTCGGACAGGCGGCAACAACTTTTGTCAGCCAGAATTACGGCGCGGGAAATTTGTCGCGTTGCAAACGGGTGACGAAAGAAGCGTTGATGATAAACACGGTGCTTATGATAATTCTTTCCGCGTTCATACTTTATTTTGCGGAACCGTTCATCAAATTTTTCAACGACGATCCGGAAGTCGTTCGACTCGGCATAATCAGACTTTGGTACATAATCACGCCGGAAATTATCAGCGTCATCATGGAAATTGTTTCCGGTTCTCTGCGCGGCTACGGAATTTCAATGGCACCGGCGGCGATAACTTTAATTTTTGTCTGCGGCATCCGCATTACTTGGGTGTTCACGGTCTTTGCAAAAATTCCGACTTACGCGGCACTCATGACAGTTTACGGAGTAAGCTGGTTTTTCACGATGGTATTCTTGATTGTCGCTTACCGGTTCTACGTCAAACATTTGAAAGTTATCCGGATTTAAAAAATTTTTTTCCAAATTAAAAAGTCTCCCGATTTTTTGTCGAGAGACTTTTTTTGTGTGCCGTTAAAATTTCAGTTGCCGGTGTACCGGTAAACTTCCGTCCAATTCCGTCCGTAAGCTTCATAGCAATCAATTTCGCCGCCCTGATCTCCGGTTTCGTAACGTCCTCTGCCGGTCGGATTGTTCACGCCGCGCGCCTCAACCGTCCACCCGTCGCCGACGTAAATCGCGACATGATGTTTCGGGTAGCAAAGAATATCGCCGCGTTTCAAATTATTTTTTATTTCGCTCCAAGAATATTTCGTAAAGCCGCCGAGTTTTTGCAAATCTTCCCAAATCATGTCCGCGTCACCGGAATATTGTCTGCCGCCGTAACGGGAAAAATATTTCGGATTATATTTTTGCCAAACGCTTATAATATCGAATCCGCCGTGCGTGTAAGCGTGATAGACCAGCGCGGAGCAATCGTAATCCGGACCTTCACGCGAACCGGTGTAAGGGTTTCGGTACGTTGCATTTTCTGCGCCCTGTGAATATCCGTGAACCGGGTCGCTTGCAATTTCCAAAGCCCAAGTAACGGCTTTTTCGACGCGCGGGTCTGTTCCGGCATTTGCATTTGCGCCGGAAAAATTTCCGGACAAACCGGCAAACAAAATTGTTGCAAGTCCGATTGATTTAAAAAATTTTTTCATGACATCACCTTTCATTCCGGACGAAGTTTATCCGCCTGACAACGTCTGACATACTCAACCAAAAATTTTATGTAGTCCCCTCTGAAATTTGAAACGCCGGTATTCGCGTTGTACTCGTTTATGCAATCATTTTCCGACCAGCCGAAAAACTTTTTCACCTTAGGATAAACCGGAACATCTTGACCGTGCAGAGCAAATCCGTCACTCAA
>CAJOFG010000018.1 GCA_905233965.1 uncultured Selenomonadaceae bacterium | reverse complement strand
GTGTGAGTTCAAGTCTCACCGACCGCACCATTTAAAGCGGTTGTGGTGGAACAGGCAGACACGCTGCTTTGAGGGGGCAGTGCTCGAAAGGGCGTATGAGTTCAAGTCTCATCAACCGCACCACATTTAAAAATTAACCGGGCTTTCGCGTATCGCGGGAAGTCTTTTTTATATTTCGGGAGGTTTTTCTGCTTTGGATCCGGTTCCCATATTGTTGCAAACTCTTTTGGTATTCTTCCTCATTGCGATGAACGGATTTTTTGTTGCGGCGGAATTTTGTTGCGTCAAAATGCGTCCGTCCCGATTGGAAACGCTGATTCAGGAGGGAAACAAAAGAGCGGTTTACGCAAAAAAACTTACCGACGAATTGGACGAAGCACTTTCCGTGACGCAACTCGGAATTACTCTTGCCTCGCTCGGTCTGGGCTGGGTCGGTGAACCTTTCGTCGCGGAATTGATTCTGCCGATAACTCAAGCCGTCGGTTTGGGCGACACGTTGGGACATACAATTTCATTCGCGCTGGCGTTTACGCTGATTACCGCAATGCATATAATTTTGGGTGAGCTTACGCCGAAGTCGATGGCGATAGTCAATTCGGAAAAAATTTTGCTGACGATCGCTTTGCCCATGCTGATTTTTTGGAAAGTCATGTATCCGTTCGTCACCATGCTGAATGTCACGGCAAACTTCGTCGCGAAAAATTTTGGTATCGAACAGAGCGGAGAAGGCGATGTTGCACACAACCCGGAAGAAATTCGCCTGCTGATGAAGGAGAGCCGGAAACAGGGATTGGTTGACGAAACGGAAGTAAATTTTGTCGATAATGTTTTCGACTTCACCGAATTGAGCGTCCGGGAAATTATGGTTCCGCGCACCGATATGGTCTGCCTTTACATTGACAAAAGTTATAGCGAAAATTTGGAAACGATGCTTGAAGAGCAGATGACGCGCTACCCGGTTTGCAACGAAGATAAAGATCACATTATCGGTTTCCTGCACGTCAAAGATTTGGTCGGAAAAAATTTGTCCGACGGAAAAAATTTTCGGGCTGATTTAAAAAAATTGGCGCGAAAAGTTTTCGTCGTTCCGGAAAGTATGGACGTGACTTTGCTGTTGAAGATGATGCAAAAAAATCGTTCTCAACTTGCAATAGTCGTTGACGAGTACGGCGGCACGGCGGGCATGGTTACAATCGAAGACGTTATCGAAGAAATTGTCGGCGACATTCGGGACGAGTTCGACGAGAGCGAACGCCCGGAGGCGGAAAAGCGCGAAGAAAATCTTTACTCAATCGACGCGAAAATGTTGCTTGAGGAACTTGAGGACGAATTTAAAATTGACATTGATGACGAGGACGTTGACACAATCGGCGGCTCGCGCGTCGGGCAAACGGAATCTTTTGAAGGAAATACTTTTTACGTCGAGGAAGTGGACGGTGTGCGAATCACCCGCGTACTTGTTCGACTGGCGAATAAAAAAATCGAATCTTAAAAAAATTTTTTTCGTCCGGGTTCGGGCGATTTTTTTTTCGATATTTATTTGCCGGAAAAAATTTTATATAATTTTGCGCGAGGTGATACTCATGTTAAAAATAATGTTGGTCAGGCACGGCGTGACGGATTGGAACACGTTGGGAAAAATTCAAGGAATTTCGGATACGCACCTTTCACCGGACGGACTTCATCAGGCAAGACTTTTGGCGGCGCATTGTCCGTTTGAAAAAGCCGACGCGATTTATTCGAGCGACCTTGCCAGAGCGAAAACGACCGCGTTGGTGTTGTCGAACAAATTCAATTTGCCGGTAACTCATCTGCCGGAATTGCGCGAAACGAATTTCGGCGATTGGGAAGGAAATTTTTTCCGCGAAATGGTTGATAAAGATCCGGAAAATTTCAAAGCATTTTTCGAGGAGCCGGAGAAGTTGAAAATAAATAACGGCGAAACTTTTTTGCAAACTCAAGTACGGGCGATGAACGCACTGAAAAAAATAATTTCCGTCCACGAGGAGAAAAAAGATTCTCATGTAATCATCGTTTCTCACGGTTCGGTAAATCGTTGCGTCCTTTGCGCGATTTTGGAAATGCCGCTGAAAAAAATGTGGGCGATAACTCAATTCAATACCGGAGTAAATATTTTGCGCGTGATTGACGGAAATATTTCGGTCGAACTGATGAACGGCACGGCGCATTTGAAGGGGATATGAGCCATGAAAAAAATTAACGTGACGAAAAGCGAATACATAATTTCTGCAGTCGGCAAGCAACAGTACCCGGAAGAAAATTTGCCGGAAATAGTTTTTCTCGGTCGCTCGAACGTCGGGAAATCTTCGTTGATAAATTCTTTGACCGGACGAAAAAATCTTGCGCGAACTTCACAAACGCCGGGAAAAACTCAAGCGATAAATTTTTTCAGGACGACTTTAAAAATTTCTTCCGCGCCGGACGATGAGCCGGAAAATTTGCAAGTCGAAATGAAAAATTTTTACCTCGTCGATTTGCCCGGCTACGGTTACGCGAAAACAAGCAAGAGTAATCGAAGCACTTGGGCAAAATTTATCGACGAATATTTGACGACGCGGAAAGAAATCGAATTTGTCTGCCAGCTTATCGACTTGCGACACCCGCCGCAAGAGTCGGATATAAAAATGTTCAATTACCTCGTCGAAAAAAATTTGCCGGTGTTAATTGCCGCGACGAAGTCCGACAAGCTTGGCAAAAACGAACAAAGAAAACAACTTGCCGTGATAAAAAAAGTTTTGGGAATCGGCGAAGACTCAATCATTCCGACTTCCGCAAAAAAAAATGAAGGGCGTTCAGATTTACTTGACGTAATCGCATCCTCTTTGGTAAAATAAACTTGAATGTGATTCATTTTTTTGCCGAAGGAGAGAATAAAAATGGAAAAGCTTTCGACTTTCGACAAATCTCTTTTAAATCTTTTGCAGGGAAATTTGCCGGTCTGCAGTCACCCCTTCGCCAAAATGGCGGAGTTGCTCGGCTCGGACGAGAGCACGGTAATTTCCGGACTTCGCAAACTTAAAACGGCGGGATATTTGCGACGAATCGGAACTTTTTTCAACTCAAACAATTTGGGTTACGACGGAACTTTAATCGCTTTGCAAGTCGAGCCGGAGGAAATTAAAGCCGTTGCGGAAGTTGTCAACCGTTATCCCGGAGTCACTCACAATTACGAGCGCGAAGGAAAATACAATTTGTGGTTCACTCTTTTGACGCGGGAGCCGGGAACTGAAACAAATATTTTGTCCGAAATTTCTTCCCTGCCGGGCGTGAGTGAAATGCTGAAATTGAAATCGAACAAGAAATACAAAATCAACGTGCAATTCAAACTGCATTAAAAGAGGTAACCGAAATGAACGAACCGGAATTGAGCAGCCGGGACAAAGAAATCATAAAAGTTTTGCAGGAAGAATTTCCCATTTGCGAAGAACCGTACAAAGTTTTGGCGGAGCGCGTCGGCATGAGTGAAGAAGATTTTATTCGGCGCGTGCAGGAATTTATGGACGAAAAAAAAATTCGCAAAATGGGTGCGGTACTTCGTCACCGCGAAACCGGATTCAAGGCAAATGCTCTCTGCGCTTGGAATGTGCCGCCGGAAAAATCGGACGAAGTCGCAAAAATTTTTTCCGCGCACCCGGCAGTTTCTCACTGTTACGAAAGGAACACTGCGCCGAATTGGATTTATAACATTTACACAATGGTTCACGCCAAGACCCGCGAAGAGTGCAACGAAATTATTTCCGAACTTTCGCGCATGACCGGCATTTCCGATTTTCAAATTATGTACTCGAAAAAGGAATGGAAAAAAACCGGCATGAAATATTTTTGCGAATAAAAAAAATCCTCGAAGATAATTGCAACCTGATTGCAACCTTGAGGATTTTTTTTGTTTGCGCCGGACATCATTTGAACCGTCAGAATCGGTAAGCGAGTGTGCAATTATCTCGTTATTGAAAAAAATTTTCCCCCGTTGTAAAATTTCGTCAAGAATTTTTTATGGAGGGAATTTTTTTATGCAGTACAAACTTCTGGCACTCGACATGGACGGGACGACTTTAAATTCAGAGAAAAAAATATCTCCGGCGACGGCGAACGCAATTTCCGAACTTTTGAAACGCGGCGTTGAAGTCGTGGTTGCAAGCGGACGCGGACTTGCCGAAATGATTGATTATGCGGAAGATTTAAAGACCATGCGTCACGGAATTTTGATAAGCGGCGGCATGGTTTACGACTTCGTGAACAAAAAACCTTTGACCGTTCACCCGGTGCCGGAGGATTTGATTTTTGAATTGATTGATGCCGGACTGGAAGAACAAGCCATGATTCACCTGCTGACGACCGATAAATCTGTTGCCCGTTATGATGACGTGGAGCACGTCGAAAAATTTCATATGGGAATTTATAAAGATATGTACCGGCGAATTTCGACTTACCGCGACGACTTCAAAGAATATGTTCGCGAAAATCCCGGCGAAGTCGTCAAAGTAAATCTCTATCATCAGTCGCTTGAATCGCGGGCAAGGAATGTCGAACGACTGAAAAAAACCGGCTTGAATCTCGTTTTCGCAGAAGAAACAAATATCGAAGCGTCGCCGCCGAACATCACGAAGGCATCCGGTCTTATCGAACTTTGCAAAATTTTGAATATCGATCTTTCGGAAACGATTGCAGTCGGTGATGCGCCGAATGATTTGGAAATTTTAAAAACTGCCGGCATCGGTGTGGCGATGGGAAATGCGACGGAGGAAATAAAAAACGTCGCGGACTTTGTTACCGATGACAACGACCGCGACGGAGTTGTAAAAGTTATCGAAAAATATTTTTGAGCCGAAAAATTTTTTTGTTGCCGGAGAGAAAATTTTTTCTCCGGATTTTTTATTTCCTCAAAGCTTTTGCCGCAATATCCCGTCTGAAATGCATATCGTCAAATTTTATCACGTCAACGCATTTGTAAACTTTTTCCAGTGCGTCCCGAATATTTTTTGCCGTCACCGTCACGCCGAGAACTCTGCCGCCGCTTGTCAAAATTTTTCCGTCCGCAGATTTCGTTCCCGCATGGAAAATCAGCGCGCCCAAAGTTTTTGCCTTCGTTATGCCGTCAATCGGCAAATTTTTTTTGTAAGCCTTCGGGTAGCCGCCGCTTGCCAAAACGACGCAGACCGCGCAGTCCGAACACCAAGAAATTTTTTTGTCGGCAAGATTTCCTTCGGCACAGGCAAGCATAATTTCAAGCAAATCACTTTCAAGGAGCGGGAGGACGACTTGAGTCTCCGGGTCGCCGAAACGCGCATTGAACTCCACGACTTTCGGTTCGCCGTCCTTAATCATCAAGCCGGCGTAAAGGCAACCGCGATAAGTTATTCCCTCCGCGTTGAGTGCGGCAATAACCGGTTGCAAAATTTTTTCTTCGACACGTTTCGCAACTTCCCGAGTGACAACAGGAGCCGGAGCATACGAACCCATGCCGCCGGTATTCAATCCCTCGTCGCCGTCGTTTACGCGTTTATGATCTTGCGCCGGAATCATCGGCAAAATAATCTTTCCGTCGGTGAATGCGAGAACGGATGCCTCTTCGCCGTCCATAAATTCTTCAACGACGATTTTACTTCCCGCCGCGCCGAAATTTTTCATCTCGTCCACAGCGTTCAAAGCGTCTTGCAAATTTTGTGCGACGATAACGCCTTTGCCCGCCGCCAATCCGTCAGCTTTAATGACAATCGGTGCGCCTTTCGATTGAATATATTTTTTCGCCGCGTCCGGGTCGGTGAAAATTTCAAAGTCCGCCGTCGGAATTTTGTACTTCTTCATCAAATTTTTTGCGAAAATTTTTGAGCCTTCGAGTTGTGCCGCCTTCGCGTTGCAACCGAAAGATTTTATTCCGGCTTTTTCCAATTCGTCAACCAGTCCGTTGACAAGCGGGGCTTCCGGTCCGACGACGACCAAATCTATATTTTTTTCCCGCGCAAAATTTACAACGTCGGAATTTTTTTCCGGAGAAATATTTTCGACGCACTCCGCGAACTCCGCAATTCCGGGATTGCCGGGTATCGCGTAAAATTTTCCGAGCAGAGAACTTTGAGAAATTTTAAAAGCAAGTGCGTGTTCGCGACCGCCGCCGCCGATTAACAAAACATTCATGATTTACCCACAACCTTTTCGCGTAAAATTATTTTCAAAACATTTATATCAAATATTTTTCGGAGCGTCAATTTTCCTGCGGCGGACAAAAAAATTTTTTCTCAAGCTTGCGGATAATTTGCCGGGAGATTATACTTTCCGATTATGAGCAAAGAAATTATTTCGGTAAAAAATTTAAAGTACGTTTACAAAAGTCCGACGGGTGACAAAGTCGCGCTCGACGACGTGAATTTGAAAATCAATGCCGGAGAATTTGTCGCGATAATCGGCACGAACGGTTCCGGAAAATCGACGCTGGCAAAACATTTCAACGCGCTTTTAATCCCGACGGAGGGAAAAATTTTTGTGGACGGCGCGGACACTTCGGACGAAAAAAATTTTCTCCGTATTCGGCAAAACGTCGGAATGGTTTTTCAGAATCCGGACAACGAAATTGTCGCGGCGATAGTCGAAGATGATGTTGCCTTCGGACCTGAAAATTTGGGTGCCGCGCCTGAAGAAATTCGTCGGCGCGTCGATTCTGCGTTGGAAGTCGTGAACATGAGTGAGTACAAAAAATTTTCTCCGGCAAAATTGAGCGGCGGACAAAAACAGCGCATCGCGATAGCCGGAGTCCTGGCAATGCGAACGAAAATAATCGTGTTCGACGAACCGACCGCAATGCTCGATCCGCAAGGTCGCCGGGAAATTTTAAACACGGTAAAAAAACTTCACGCGGAAGGTCTGACGATAATTTACATAACGCATTTTCCGGAGGAGGCGGCGCAGGCGGAAAAAATAATCGTCATGGACGCGGGAAAAATTATTGACGCGGGAACGCCGGAAAAAATTTTTTCTGATGCAAAAAAAATTCGCCGGCTCGGCTTGGAAATTCCGGCGGCAGTCGAACTTGCAAACAGGTTGCGGAGAAAAGGATTCAAACTCCCGGAAAAAATTTTGACCGGTGAAGAGTTGGCAAAAAGTTTGACGAATTTAAAACGAATATGAAAAACCCCGACACTCCGGAAGAGTATCGGGGTCTTGTATTTCATTCCGAAAAAATTTTCTCTGAAAATAAAAATGGTGCCGAAGGCCGGACTCGAACCGGCACGTTGTTGCCAACGGCAGATTTTGAGTCTGCTGCGTCTGCCAATTCCGCCACTTCGGCACTGCGGGAGTTATTCTAGCATTGTACGGCGAAAATGTCAAGTTGAAAAAATTTTTTCCGCGCACGAGCGTTGTCGGATTACAATCACGCGAAAAAAATTCCGACGTTCACGCCGTGCCGGAATTTTTTTCGGTTAAGAAAATTTTTCAACAAAGCAACTCTTTAAATTCCGGAGTCAAAAAATTTTCTTTTGACAAATTCTTTGCAATTTCATCTGCTTTATCCGGAGAAGATTTAAACCATCCGAGTTTTTCATACGACATGGCAAAACCGCCTTCCGGAAAAAATTTTTACAGCGACTTCAGACACGCGACAATATCATCGGCGTGTTTTTTCAGACGTTCAATCAAAGCTTGTTTTTGTTCGTCCGTCGTCACGCCGGGAACATACATCGCGCCGCAAATGTAGAAAAATTTTTTGAAGTCGAGTCCGCAGAGTGCGGCGTACTGTCTCAACCCGAAATAAAAATCTTCGACCGCATGACCCATCGCCGCATTTTCCGCATAAAGACTTTCCGGCGCACCGACCGTCGTCGAAACGATAAAACTTTTTCCCTTCAATGCGTTACCCGTCGAACCGTAAGCCCAGCCGTGCTCCATGACTTTGTCAATGTAAAGTTTCAAAATGCCGGGCGTGGCGTACCAGTGCGTCGGGAATTGGAAAATGATAATGTCGGCTTTTTCGAGTGCCGCCTGCTCCGCTTTAACGTCGAATTTGTAATCGGGGTAGAGTTCATCGAGTTTGCGAATTTCGGCTTGCGGAAAATTTTTTTCCAACTCTTCCAAAACGGTTTTGTTTGCTACGGAATTTTTCAAATCCGGGTGACCGGACACGACAAGAATGTTTTTCATTGCGATAACCTCCTGATTAAAAAATTATTGTTTCTCTTTGAAAACGGATTTCGGCTGACCGCAGAGGGGACAAGTCCAATCGTCCGGTTCGGCGTTGATGTCGCCGACGTATTCGTAGCCGCAAATCGGGCAAACGTAAACTTTTTTGCCGGCGTTATCCGGTTTTTCCGGTTTATATTTTTCCGGAATTTCTTTGATGACTTCGCCGTGATGACCTTCCTGCTTTGCGAAAATTTCCATTTCGTCAGCCGCCTCGTTGAATCCCGCCGCACGAACTTTAGCCGCCATTTCGTTGACGGATTTTTCGCCGGCGTATTCGGCTTTCATAATCTTTCACCATTGCCGTAAAAAAACCTCCCGCTCCAAAAATATTTTTATTTCGCGGACTCGTACTCGAACGTTCCGCCAACTCCGAAATGAATGACCCACTCCGGTTTTTCCGGAATCGGAATCCGATAGCCGAAAGCTTTTCCGAAAGCTCCTTCGTAAGTTATGTAAACCGGTTCGCCGGTATCGACGGCTTTGTTGCAAAGACAGCCGCGATGATTTTCCGGCTTGCAGATTGAGCAAACATATTTTCCGGTTGCCGCCTTCGCTTTAATTTCTTTCGGCGGAATCGGTGCCGGCATTTTATCCAAGTCAACAACTTTTTTGTTGTCGAGATTTTCATAGCCGAGCGGGGTGTGCGTCGAAAGATAAACGGTCTTGTTGTTGCGAATAAGAACGATATTTTATGTTCTCCTTTCGCTTGAACAAAAATTTCTCCGCCGGACATCAAGCCGAGAGTCCCGACTCCGACGAGTTTAATAAAATCGCGACGTTTCATTTTTGCCACTCTCCAAAAAAAAATTACCGACATACCGTCGGCAATTATTCTGTCATTCAGAAAATTCTTTTTCAATTTACAGCTTCCCGAACCGGTCAACTTCAAAAAAATTTTTTCAACTTACGATTTTTTCCGGTAAAATATTTTTGGAGGGGAAATTTATGAACGTCGAAGAAAAATTTGAGAACTTGAAAAAAAATTTGCGTGAACTCGGGAACGTGGCGATTGCATTTTCCGGCGGAGTCGATTCGACTTTTTTGTTGAAAGTTGCGCATGACGTTTTGGGCGACAACGCGATTGCAATTACCGCGATTTCGGAATTTTTTCCGGCGCACGAAATTGAGGATACGAAAATTTTTTGCCGGCGCGAAAAAATTCGACAGATCATTTTGGAAGAAAAAATTTTGGACGTGGAAAATATTTCGGACAATCCGCCGGATCGCTGTTACCTTTGCAAAAAAAATTTGTTCTCAAAAATTTTGAAACTCGCCGAAGAAAATAAAATCTCTCACGTTGCGGAAGGCTCGAATGTTGACGACACCGGCGACTACCGACCCGGAATGAAAGCGATAAAAGAGTTGCAAATAAAAAGCCCGCTCTTGTCGGCGGGAATTTGTAAATCCGAAATTCGTACGCTGTCGAAAAAATTAAATCTCCCGACTTGGGACAAACCTTCCTTTGCCTGTCTGGCATCGCGTTTCGTTCACGGCGAAAAAATTACCGCGCAAAAACTTTCACGGGTCGAACGTGCGGAAGATTTTTTGCGCGAAAAAAAATTCAAACAGTTTCGCGTGCGTGTCCATGAGAATTTGGCGCGAATAGAAATTTTGCCGGAGGACTTTGAAAAAATTATCCGGTCTGAAATTCGCGGGGAGATTGTAAAAAATTTTCGGGATGCCGGTTTTGATTATGTTTCGTTGGACTTGCAGGGATACAGAACCGGGAGCATGAATCCGGGCGCAAAATAATTTTTTCGGGAAGGGGAAGTCATGAAAAAAATTCGTATAACCGTCATGCGGAAAACCTGTTATCCGGATTTGATTGAGAAGTACGAAAATCCGATTGAAAATGCTTGCGACATGGAGGAAGGACAAATTTTTATTTCGGACGGTAAACGCCCGGTCGGACTTTGTGAAAGTGCTTGGGAGTCGATGTCGCCGTTCGTCATGGGGCTTGCTCACGGCGCGGAGGGATTTTACTCCGGTTGGATGAAAAATCCGCGTGCGGTGATGATTTCCTGCAACGACGGTTTTCGCCCGGTGAGTTTTCTTTTGGAAACGATTGAAGACGAATAAAAAAACCTCAACCGGTTTTGTCGCCGATTGAGGTTTTTTTGTCGAAAAAATTTTTCAGTCTGTCAAAAGTTCCACTGCGAGTCGAGAATTTTTTCTTGCAAGTTCGCGCAATTTTTCCATGCGTTCTTCGTTGCCGGAATTTTTTCCCGCAGAAAGTTTTTCCTTCGCCGCGTCGAAAATTTTTTCCGCCGTCAAATCCGAAATTGTTCCGACCGGTTTTTCGCCGACGGAGTCCAAAAATCTGTCAATCTTCGGGTCGTAAGAAATGCCGAGTGCCGGAATGTTCATCACGCCGGAAAAAATCAGCGCGTGCAGTCGGATACCGATAACCAAATTCATGCAACCGATTAAGCTCAAAACGTCGGAGGTTGAAAGTTCTTCGTCAATCACGGTGAAATTATTTTTCATCAGCGCGGCGACAGCTTTTGCCGCTTTGACATCTTCCGGGAATTGCATCGGGATAAAAATTATTTTCGCGTCGAGTTGCGCGGAAATTTCATCGAGAGCCCTTGCCAATTCTGTTTGACAATGTTTCCAATCCGCCCAAAGTCGAACGGATACGCCGACAAATTTTTCACCCGGCGTCAAAGAATATTTTTCCAAAAGTTTTTTCCCGACTTCGATTGAAACAGGTTTCGTCGCCAGAACCGGGTCG
>CAJOFG010000017.1 GCA_905233965.1 uncultured Selenomonadaceae bacterium | reverse complement strand
GGTGCACCCAAAATTTCGGCGGTTTCTTTGATATTTCGTCCCGCTTTTCGAGCCGCCTCTTTTATTGTCTTTGCTGATATTTTTTCTCGATATTCGCTCAAATCCAAATCCTGAATATTACTCGGTGCAGGATATTTACTTTCAGGAACATCTGACAACATTGTCCCGATTGCGTCAATGATCCAATTCATTGCCGATTGAAGGTCGTCGCCCTGTGTCAAGCAACCTTGAATATCAGGCACTTCAGCAAGAAAATAAATGCAAATCGCAATTTGAAAAAGCCATGTCACGATAAGGAATCCCCAAACAAATTTTCTACTCAAAATTTTTTTAATCATGCCGTCACCTCACAAAATTTTTATTGTCAAAAGTCCGGTGAGGGTGATAAAATTCAAAAAATTTTCGGAAAGGAGTTTTTAAAATGTTTGATGTCAACGAAAACAATCAAGAATTTCTCACCCGTCACTCGAATGACTTCAACCGCGAAACCCGCCTTGCAATGAATGAGGTGCGCCTTATTTCCGAAGGTAAAATCCCGGCGAAAACTTTTTACTCCGTCTCCGAGCTTTTGAAAGACTTGAATGATGATGCTGACGATTAAACGAACCGCAAGATTTAAACGAGACTTTAAAAATTGGTGAAACAAGGTTGTAATATGTTGCCTTTAATCGAAGTCATTTCAAAACTTGCCTCCGGTGAAACTCTCGACGAAAAATTTCACGATCACGAATTGCTCGGCGATTGGAAAGGTTTTCGCGAATGTCACATAAAACCGGATTGGTTACTGATTTACATCGTCAATGAAACGGATTTAATTTTGACGCTTTCACGCACCGGAAGTCACAGTGAATTATTTTGAGCCGATTGACGGCTTTTTTTATTGTTCGACTTCCTCAAAATATTGGATTGTGATAAAGTGAAAATGTGGCGGCTGCACGTCGCCACCACAAAAATTTTTGCTGAAACATAAAACTGAGAGCCAATTATTTGTCAATTTTTTAAAAGTTGTTTACCGGACGAAAACATACAAATATTTTGAAAATTAAACTTGCAATTTGTTTTTGAACCGGTATAATTTCCCTATCGAAATTAACTGCGTTTTTTTGTGATGAGGGAGGAGTTTTTTAATGAAGTGTTGTTCGAAAATCGAAAAAATTATCGGTCGTGAAATCATTGACTCTCGCGGCAACCCCACCGTTGAAGTTGACGTGAAACTCGGTAACGGCGTTATCGGTCGTGCGGCTGTACCTTCCGGCGCATCCACGGGCGAAAATGAAGCTCTCGAACTTCGTGACGGCGACAAAGGTCGTTATCTCGGCAAAGGCGTTTTGAAAGCCGTTGACAACGTAAACAAAGTTATCGCTCCGGCTCTCGAAGGAAAATGCGTACTTGATCAGCGCGGACTCGACTACGATATGATCGAACTCGACGGAACACCCACCAAGAGCAAACTCGGCGCAAATGCCGTTCTCGGTGTTTCTTTGGCGGCGGCAAAAGCTGCGGCTCAATATGTCGGTCTTCCTCTTTATCGTTATATCGGCGGCTGCAACACCTACAAACTGCCGGTTCCCATGATTAACATCATCAACGGCGGAGCTCATTCCGATGCTCCGATTGCTTTCCAGGAATTCATGATTCGCCCGGTCGGCGCACCGACTCTCCGTGAAGCGGTTCGCATGGGCGCGGAAGTTTTCCATAACCTCGCAAAAATTCTCAAGGGTCGCGGACTTTCGACGGCTGTCGGCGACGAAGGCGGTTTCGCTCCGAAACTTAACGGAATTGAGGACGCTCTCCAGGTTATCGTCGATGCAATCGAAAAAGCCGGCTACAAACCGGGCGATGACGTAAAAATCGCGATGGACTGCGCGGCATCCGAATTTGCTTTCAAAGAGGGCGATCAATGGTTCTATGATTATCGCAAACTCAAAGACGGCAAAGAAAAAGATCCGAACGGCAAAAAACTTTCCGCTGACGAACAAATTAAATTCCTCGAAAAACTCATCACCGACTTCCCGATTGACTCCATTGAAGACGGTCTCGACGAAAACGATTGGGACAACTGGGTCAAACTCACTCAGACAATCGGCGATCGTTGCCAACTCGTCGGCGATGACCTCTTTGTCACGAACACCAAATTCCTCGAAAAAGGAATCAAGATGGGCGCGGCAAACTCGATTCTCATCAAAGTCAATCAGATCGGTTCCCTTACCGAAACTCTCGAAGCAATCGAAATGGCACATCGTCACAATTACACCACCGTCACTTCTCACCGCTCCGGCGAAACTGAGGACGCGACCATTGCCGACATCGCGGTTGCAACCAACAGCGGACAAATCAAGACCGGTTCCATGAGCCGCACCGATCGTATGGCAAAATACAATCAACTTATCCGCATCGAAGAGGAACTCGGCAAAAATGCTGTCTATCAGCGCGCACCGCTCCTCAACAAAACTTTCGGACGTTAATTTTTTCCGGACGAATTTAAAATTCGGAATAAAATAAAATTCCGGGCATCGCACTCAATCGTAGGCGGTGCCTTTTTGATTTACAAAATTTTTGTCGCGTTATAACTTCCGTGAAAAGCAACTTGACGTTGCATCCCATCGGCACTCTGTTTTATGTTGCAGCTTAAAAAGTTATCATTGACTTTTTGTTTACGTCAAAATAAAATCTAGTACCCGTTGTTCCAAAAAAAATTTGTGAGGTGAGATAATGAATCTGAAAATTACCCCGTCGCCGGAAGGATTCAAAAATTTTTCCCGCGAATCAAATTTGATCGCACTGACTGCAGAAATTAACATGGACTTGGATACGCCCGTTTCGATTTTTTACAAACTCGTCGGAGAGGGAAAAGGTTTTATTCTCGAATCGGCGGATACGACTCAACAGGCTTTCGGTCGTTACTCTTTTATCGGCGCGGAACCTTTCGTCCGACTTCAGATTTTCAAAAACAAATTGATTTATCGCGAAGGGGATTTGTTGAAAAGTATCGAAGGCAATCCGGTTGACGCGCTGAAAAAATTCATGGCGAAATTTAAGCCGGCGATTGTCGATGAAAATTTGCCGCTCGTGAACGGCGGACCGGTCGGTTACTTCAACTTTGAAATTGCCGCGACTTTCGACAGGATTCGCGGACTCGAAATCGGCGAAGAAGAATTGCTCGGTCAATTCATGATTTGCAAAATTCTCGTCGTGTTCGACGCGCTGAAAAAAATCGCCCGGCTCGTTTACCTTGCCGACTTGAAAAATTGCGAAGACCCGCTCGAACTTTACGAAGAAATTTCCGAACGAATGAAGGAAGTTGCGAAAAAAATTTCCGCGCCGCTCATTTTGTCCGACGAAAAAATTTCAAGCAAGTTGAAAGAACCGGTAAATTTCATGGCGAAATACGGAGAAGAACCGCCGGAAATTTTGGCGGCAATCGAACGGGCGAAGGAATACATTTTCGCCGGAGATATTTTTCAAGTCGTCCCGTCACATCAATTCCGCGCAAAAATTTCAAAGCCGGCATTTCTTTTTTACCGTAAACTTCGCCAAGTCAATCCGTCGCCGTATATGTTTTTCCTGAACTTCGGCGGCGTAAAATTGGTGGGCGCGTCACCGGAAATGCTCGTAAAAGTTTCCGGCGAAACGGTTTACACTTACCCCATTGCCGGAACGCGTCGGCGCGGAAAAAATTCGGAGGAAGATTTTTTGCTTGCGGAAGATTTGAAAGCCGACGTTAAAGAGTGCGCGGAACATTCGATGTTGGTTGACTTGGCGCGGAATGATTTGGGCAGAATTTCGGAGCCGGGAACGGTTCGCGTTCCGAAATTAAAAGCCGTCGAATATTTCAGCCACGTCATGCATATGGTTTCGAGTGTCACCGGGAAGTTGAAAAAAAATTTAACGCCGATTGAAGTGTTGCGCGCAACTTTTCCGGCCGGCACGGTCAGCGGCGCACCGAAACTCCGGGCGATGGAAATCATTCACGAACTTGAACCGATTCGGCGCGGCACTTACGCCGGCACAGTCGGCTACATGGATTTTTGCGGCAATACGGATATGTGCATAACTTTGAGGACGATGCGAATTGAAAATGAAGATACGGCGATTATCCAAGCCGGTGCAGGGATTGTCGCCGACTCCGTGCCGATTAACGAATACCGGGAAATGTTGCAGAAGGCGAAAGCTCTTTTTGAAGTTGTCGAGGAGGTGGAAAACAATGATTCTTCTGCTCGATAATTACGACTCTTTCACTTACAACATTTATCAACTTTTATCCGAACTCGGCGCGGAAGTCGAAGTCATTCGCAACGATAAAATTTCCGTGTCGGAGATTCGCGAAAAAAAATATTCCGCGATAATAATTTCTCCGGGTCCGGGCGTTCCGAAAGATGCCGGAATTTCCGAAGAGGTCATCGCGGAATTGAAAGGCGTTGTTCCTATTTTGGGAATTTGTCTGGGACATCAGGCGATAGGCGAAGTTTTCGGCGGGAAAATAATTCGTTGCAAAGAAATTGTTCACGGAAAAACTTCTCCGCTCAAACATAACGGTAAAGGAATTTATTCCGGACTGCCGCAAAATTTTTCCGTCGGGCGTTACCATTCGTTGATAATCGAGCGGGAAAGTTTGCCGGATTCTCTGGAAGTCACGAGCGAACTTGAGGACGGCACGATTATGGGCGTTCGGCACAAAAATTTTGACGTGGAAGGAATACAATTTCATCCGGAATCAATTTTAACGCCGGACGGAAAAATCATGATGAAAAATTTTTTGCGAGCGTGACTGTAGAGGTAAAAAGATGAGAAAAAAATTTTCTGTAATTTTGTCCGCGTTGATGATTTTGACTGTCGGCGCATTTTATTTTGTCGGAAGTTACTTCGTCGATTTCGCACTGAAACGCGACAACTCCACCGACCCGAAAACTCCGCCGCCGGCAACTTTGAACATTGCCGACCCGAATTTGAAAGCACCCGCTCCGCCGGATTTCAACAGCACAATTTGGACGCTTGAAAGTTTCGACGGCTTGCAACTTCACGCGACGTATTTTGAGCCGGAGGAAAAAAATCATCGTTGGGCAATTTTGGTTCACGGGTACGGGCGCGACCAACGATTTGCCTTCGACTATGCTGAAGAATATTTGAAACACGGTTACAACGTCCTGACACCGGATTTGCGCGCGTCAGGGACGAGCGACGGCGAATATTTGACGATGGGCGCGTATGAAGGTCGGGACGTTGCGGATTGGGCGAAAAAAATTTCCGAGCGCGACCCTCAAGCGAAAATTATTTTGCACGGCGTATCAATGGGCGCGGCGACCGTCATGATAAGTTCCGCGCTTGACCCGGCAAATGTCGTTGCCGTCGTAGAGGATTGCGGCTACACGAACGCTTACGATATGTTCACCGCGCAACTTGAAAAAATTTTCGGTCTGCCGGAATTTCCGGTGATGTACGCGGCAAATTCCGTTTGCAAAATTAAAACCGGCATATTCATTTCCGACGCGAACCCTTTGGACAGCGTGACGAAAACGAAAGTGCCGACGCTGTTCATTCACGGCGACAAGGACGAGCTTGTCCCTTACGAGATGTTGCAAAAACTTTTTGACGCATCGAACGCGCCGGAAAAAGAAATTTGGACTGTCGAAGGTGCCGGACACGCCGACGCAAAACCAAAAGACCCGTCCGAATATTTCAGACGAGTCTTTAACTTCATTGATAAATATACTTCGTGAAAAATTTTGCGCCGGGAAAAAATTATTTATCCTCCGGTCTTTGATAGAAGAAGGGCTGGAAACTTGTATAACCTAATTTGCGGAAATTCAAAATTGCTTCCGTCGCACCGACGAAGAGAATACCGCCGGGTTTCAATGCTTTGAAAAAGTTCGCGTAGAGTTGATCCTTAGCCTCTTCGGTGAAGTAGATAACGACGTTCCGGCAGAGAATCAAATCGAATCCGGTTTCAAATTTATCTTTCAGCAGGTTGTGGCGTTTAAATTCGACGGCGGATTTAATTTCCGGCTTGACGGCAAATTTTCCGTCCGGGCTGACGTTGAAATATTTTTTCTTGCGATCCGGTTTCATGGCTTTCAATTCGTTGTCGGTGTAAACGCCTTTCTTTGCCTTCGCGAGAATGTCGATATCCAAATCGCTGGCAAGGATTCTGTGGCGAACGTTCGGAGTCATTTCCTTCATGATGATTGACAGCGAATAGGGTTCCGCGCCGATTGAACAACCGGCACTCCAAATGTTCAATTTCGGCGAGCGTTTCAGCAAGTAGGGGATAACATCGGTTTCGAGTTTTGCAAATTTATCCGGCGTGCGGAAAAATTCCGAAACGTTGATTGTCAGATATTCGATGAACTCCGCGAAGTCATCTTTGTTTTTGCAAACGTGGTCGAAGTACGAAGTGAAAGATTTATATTCGGCACGATTGACCAAGTTGCTGATACGGCGTTTCATCTGCGGTTCTTTGTAAAGTTGCAGGTCGATACCCGTTTTGTCGTTCAACTTCTTTTTAAATGTTTCCCAATCTTTTTCGTCCATTATGTATTCCCCCTCATTAAATTTTCTGAAAACAATTTTACCGGAGAAGAAAAATATTTGCCACAGAAATTTTATTTGTCACCGGAATTTTGCAAAATTTTTTCGAGTTCCTTTTCCAACTTCCGGACTTTTTTGATAAGCTCCGGAAATTTTTCTGCGGCGGCTTGAAGTTTCAAATCCTCTTTGTGGGGACGCGCCGGAAAACCGGAGCCGAAAAAACCTTCCGGCATATTTTTTGTAATTCCGGATCTGCCGGCATAAACCGAATTGCCGCCGATTTTTATGTGACCGACAGTGCCGGTTTGTCCGCCGAAAGTCACGTTGTCGCCTACGATTGTCGAGCCGGAAATTCCGGTCTGCGCAACGATTAAACAATTCGCGCCGATTTTGCAATTATGCCCGACGTGAACGAGATTATCAATTTTCGTTCCGTGCCCGATAACCGTCGAACCCATCATCGCCCTGTCAATTCCGACGTGCGCTCCGATTTCCACATCATCTTCGACGATAACATTTCCGACTTGCGGGACTTTGGTGTGAACGCCGCCGGACGTGGTGAAACCGAATCCGTCCGAGCCGATAACCGACGAACTGTGAATTATGCAACGATTTCCTATCTTGCAATTTTCGCGAACGGTAACGCCGGAATAAATTGTCGTCCTCTCACCTATGGAAACGTGTTGCCCGATGTAAGTGTGCGGATAAATTATCGAGCCGCGCCCGATTTCGGAATTGTCGTCGATAACCGCGAAAGGCATTATCGAAACGTCCTCCGCAATTTTCACGTTCTCCCCGATATGAGCTTTCGGACTCACGCCGACCGGAATTTTAATTTTCGGAATGAAAACGCCGACCAACTTTGCGAATGACGCTCTGGGGTCGGGAACTTTGACGGCGTTTTTGGGAAAGTCGCCGGAAAAATCGGAGGGAATGATAACGGCGGCGGCATCGGATTTTTTTGCCGCGTCGATATGTTTTTCGTCGGCAAAAGTTATGTCGCCGGGTCCGGCCGTATCCAAAATTCCGGGTCCGGTAATTTTTATTTCACCGTCCCCGATCAATTCTCCGCCGACCAACTCCGCTATCTCTTTCAAACTTTTTTCCATTTCAATTCACCGATTACTGAAGTTTTTTGATTACCTCGTCCGTTATGTCGATTCCGCCTTTGAAGATTAAACTTTTTTCCGAATTGTCAACGACAACGTCCAAACCTTTTTCTTTGACAATGCCGGCAAGCACTTCATCGAGTTTATATTTCGCTTGCGTCGCGTAGGATTGTTGAATACCCGCCAATTTTCTTTGCGCGTCCATTTGCAGGCGCATCATTTCCTCTTGGCTCATGTTCGGATTTTTTGCCGCTTCGGCTTCAATTTCTTTTTGCGCCTCCTGCAATTTTTGTTGCGCCTCGTCCATTATCGTTTTAACCTGCGGCGCGTCAGTCATAACCTTGTTGCCGTCAACGCAACCGATTTTTGCCTGACCGCAACCGGTTATCAAAAGCGACGTTGCAAGGAGTGCGACCGCCGCAATTTTTTTTGAAAATTTCACTTGCCAATCAACTCCGTTTTAATTTGAATTTTCGGGTTCATCTTGTTCAACTTGTTCGGGCTTTTCGGAAGTTTCGACGGTCTGCTTTCTCAACGTGAGAGCCTTCAACAAATCTTCCGTCAAATCTTTTGTATCCGTTCCCGGATAAATTATTGCCCCGACTTTTTTATTTGTTTCGGAATCGAAATGAAAATCCGGTTCCGAAATTTCCTTGAAAGTTTTTTCTTCGTCGGAAAGTTCGCGCTTGACGATGACGGCATCAAGTCGGTGAAGTGCGCCGAGTTTGCCGGCCTCGTCGATTATGGAGTCCAAAATTGCTCCTTCGAGTGCGGCGCGTTCCTTTGCAACCGCGTTCATCTCTTCAAAAAGTTCCCGGCGGCGTTGCTGTCGATTTTCAATTTCCTGAATCGTCGCGTTCGTCAACTCTTGGTTTCGATTTTGTGCGTTTGCAAGAGTTTGGTTTGCGTCGGCTTGAAATTCTTCGAGCATTGCGCCTGATTCGGTTTTAATTTTCGCCATGTCATCCGCGACGGCAGCTTCGACACGCGCATTTATTTCCGCCGTCCATTCGTTCAACATTTCGGCTTGCTTTTGGTTTCGCTCCATGACGAGCTCGTCAAGTCGCTGTTGCAACAGAATGTATTCGCCGCGTGTCAGTTGCAAAGTTTCCGCGTTTTGAAGTTTCAATTTTATGTTCAACGCTTCATTGAGGAAAATATCCCGTACTTCGTCGCGCCGGCGGATATATTCGGGTTCGGTCTCTTTTTTGAATTGTTCGGTCAGTTGAAGTTTTTTCGCTTTGACTGCCGCCAATTTTTCCATGAGTTCCCGCATATTTTTTTGCCGGGCATTTTCGTCGAAAGGTGCGGGGTTCACTTCCGGAGGTTTCGGCATTTCAACCGGGCGCATTGCCTCTTCCCATTCGAGTTTCAATCTGAGTTCACGCGCCCTGAGTTCCCGTAACTTTTCCCCGTCCGGATGTTTTGCGCGAATTTGTTCGAGGTCGATTATTCCTATTCCGTGTACTTCCCGAACGATATTTTTTTTCGGCGGTTCGACTTTATGTGTCGCGTTGAAATAAATTCCGCCGCCGATCAAAACTGCCGCCGCCAGCACTGCCGGCAAAGCGTATTTTGACATTTACCGGTCTCCTTTCGGCAAACTGAAAAATAAAAAACCGGAAAACCCGAAAAGCGATTTAACAAACCTTTCCGGCTTTCCGGCTCCTCGTTGAAACGTTTCAACATGAAGAATTTATTTTACTGAAAAATTATTTACCGATTTTGGCGATAACGTCCTGCGTGATGTCCTGTCCGCCGTAGAGAACCGCGCTTTTGTCGATAACCACGGTAAGACCTTTTGCCTCTGCAACTTTTTGTACCGCCGCTTCAAAACTCTGCACCAACGGCTCGAACAATTCGCGTTCTTTTTGTTGCGCTCTCTGTTGGCATTGAACGTAATAATCTTGTTTTTCCTGGTCGCTCATGCCGGCTGCTTTTGCTTCAAAGTCTTTTTGAATTACGGCAACTGCCGCTTCGTATTGACTTCTTGCATTTTGCAAATCCGGGTGACGGGACATCGCTTCCTGACCAACACCGATTTTATCCGATGCCGCCGCAGATGCAACGCCGCCGCTCTGAGTGAGTGCCAACGCCACGACACTGCCGATGAAAACAACGGCGATAAGGATACTTACGATTTTGACCTGTTTCTTTTCCAATTTTATCATTTTCAACTCTCCTTTGAAATGCTTTACATTCCGGCATTATACCGGACGAATTTTTTCAATGCAAGCTAAATATTCACATATAACCGTGTCTGCGAAATATTTTTCTGCCGGAGGGTTGTTATCTCCTTCTAAACATAATTTGTGTTGCTTTTTCAACATCTGCCTCAGCTTGCTGATAATTTCCCAGTGCTCTATAACACTCACCTCGTGACATATACGACATTACAAAAATAGGTTTGATTTGAATAACTTTGCTGTAATCAATGACAGCTTTATCATATTGTTCATGATCTTCATAGAAAGTACCCCTACTGACATAGACATTAAAATTATATGGATCACACTGAACAGCCTTATTAAAATCGATAGCAGCTTTATCATATTGTCCCAATAATTGGTGAAATTGACCGAGTTTTGTATAAGCCTTTGAAAAATTCGGATTCAGTTGAATTATTTTGTTAAGGTCAGCTATAGCATTATCCCATTGATCTAATGCTCTGTAAGTCATGGCACGCTCGTAATAAGCATCTATAAAATTCGGATTTAATTGAATTGCTTCGGTGTATTTGACAATGGCGGCTTTATAATCTGATTGACCCTTCCAAAGTTCAGTACCCTCCTCAAATTTTTGATTTGCCAAAAAAATTTTATCTTCGGCGGCAAATTCCTGCGTGAGTCTGTCTTTGTCTTGCCGGGTTTGCGCATTGCCGATTTGCTTTTTCAATTCGGCAATTTGTCTGTTTTGGTCTTCAATCGCCTTTTCCAGCTGTTTGTTACGTTCGGTCAG